>BQJI01000065.1 GCA_021604625.1 Hyphobacterium sp.
GATATTTCCTTCAACCAGTCGATCAATCCCTATCGCGGCTGCGAGCATGGCTGTGTCTATTGCTATGCGCGGCCCAGCCACGCCTATTGGGGCTATTCGCCGGGGCTGGATTTCGAGAGCGTCATCTTCAAGAAGCCGGAAGCCGCCAAACTGCTCGAACGCACTTTCCTGGAGCGCAATTACCGCCCCGAACCCATCGTCATCGGGGCCAATACGGACTGCTATCAGCCGCTGGAGCGGCGCGAAGAAATCACCCGCGACATCCTGAAAGTCTGCGCCGTTTTCAGCCACCCGGTCAGCGTCATCACCAAGTCCGCGCTCATCCTGCGCGATCTGGATATCATTGCACCAATGGCCAGGCGCGGCCTGTTTCGCGCCGCCATTTCGATCACCACGCTGGACCGACGACTGGCGCGGGATATGGAGCCGCGCGCGGCGACACCATCGCGGCGATTACAGACCGTACGCAGCCTTGCTGAAGCCGGCATTCCCGTCACCGTCATGGCTGCACCGATGATCCCCGCTCTCAATGACCGCGAGCTTGAAGCGATATTACAGGCCTCCGCCGAGGCCGGTGCCATCTCGGCCGGCTATGTGCTCTTGCGCCTGCCGATGGAGATCAAGGGCCTGTTCAAGGAGTGGCTGGCCACCACGCGGCCGGATTCTGCGGCCCATGTCATGTCGCTGATCCGGCAGACGCGCGGCGGTGCAGAATATGACTCGGCCTATGACAAGCGCCAGCGCGGCGACGGGCCGTATGCCCGCCTTTTGTCCAGTCGCTTCCGCCGGGCCATTGAACGCTATGGCCTGAAAACACGTGGGCCGGGCCTGCGCACCGATCTTTTCGAACGTCCCCTTGCACGCGGTAATCAGGGGAGTTTGTTCTGATCCCTCCTTCGAGGCTCGCTATCGCGAGCACCTCAGGATGAGGTGTGTGGATGGCAAATATAAAAATACCTCATGGTGAGGTGCCCGGCTTGCCGGGCCTCGAACCACGCAATGCCTTCATCCGGGGTGTCCGGGCTTGACCCGGGTATCCATCATTCATGATAGATGGACCTTCGGATTCCCCGCATTCGCGAGGACAGGCATATCCGAAGGGCCCGGAAAGTGAAAAACCTGAAAGTCATCGCAGGCATAGACGAAGCGGGTCGTGGCCCGCTGGCCGGACCGGTTGTGGCGGCAGCGGTGATCCTGCGTGAGCCGATTTCCGGGCTCGATGATTCCAAGAAGCTGAGCGCGAAACGCCGCGACGCCTTCGCCGAACACATCCGCGAAACCGCAATTTTCGGCATTGGCATAGCAGAACCGGAAGAGATTGACCGCATCAACATATTGCAGGCCACGCTGGTCGCCATGCGCCGGGCTGCGTTCAATCTGGGGCATATCCCGGCTGAATTTCTGATCGACGGCAATAGAACACCCGATCATTTGCCGGCACCGGCCAGATTTATCATCGGTGGTGATGCCATCGAGCCCGCCATTTCCGCCGCCTCCATCGTCGCCAAAACTGTCCGCGATGAGCTGATGATCCGCGCCGCCGAGCGCTGGCCCGCTTACGGTTTCGAGGGGCATAAAGGCTATGGCGCCCGCACCCATCTGGATGCGATTTCCGAACACGGCCCCTGCCCCATCCACCGCATGAGCTTCTCACCCATGCGTCAACCTGCATTCGCTTAACCCGCCATTAGGGCTGTATGCGCGAGTCTGCGGTGCCATTGTGGACTTTCGGGTGGAGTAAAACGGTGCGGGACAAGCTGCCGATCAATCAGATTTTGCAAGGCGAATGCGTGGATGTCATGCGCGCGCTTCCGGACGAATGCATCGATCTCATCTTTGCCGATCCGCCCTATAATCTTCAGCTCGGTGGTGATTTGCACCGCCCAGACAATTCCAAAGTGTCCGCGGTCGACAATGACTGGGACCAGATCGGCAATCACGATGATTACGACCTGTTCTCCTGCGCCTGGATGGAAGAGGCCAAACGCATATTGAAACCCAATGGCGCGATCTGGGTGATGGGCGCTTACCACAACATTTTTCGCCTCGGCACTTTCCTCCAGGATATGGGCTTCTGGATCATGAATGACGTGATCTGGCGCAAGACAAATCCAATGCCGAATTTCAAGGGCACACGCTTTACCAATGCGCACGAAACCCTGATCTGGGCGGCGAAAACCAAGGACGCCAAACCGACTTTCAATTATGCCGCCATGAAAGCGCTGAATGACGGCGTGCAGATGCGCTCTGACTGGGTCTTGCCGATCTGTTCGGGCGGTGAACGCATCAAGGCCAGCGATGGCAAGAAGGCGCATCCGACGCAAAAACCGGAATCGCTGCTGCATCGCGTATTGCTGGCGACCACTGATCCCGGCGATCTTGTGCTCGACCCCTTCTTCGGAACCGGCACAACCGGCGCCGCCGCCAAGCGTCTGGGCCGCAAATATATCGGCATTGAACGCGAAACCGAATATGTGAACGTCGCCACCGAACGGCTGGAGGCGATCCGCCCGGCGGCATCCGAATCGCTGGCCGTGACCAAGTCCAAACGCGCCGAACCGCGCATTCCCTTTGGCAATCTGGTCGAACGCGGTCTCGTGAAGCCGGGCGACACGCTCTATTGCCCCAAGAAGAAATGGACCGCACGGGTACGCGCCGATGGCTCCATCCTCTCCGGCAAGATTGCGGGTTCTATCCATAAAGTCGGGGCCGAAATCCAGAATGCGCCCTCCTGCAATGGCTGGACGTTCTGGCACTTCCGTAAAAAAGGCGCGTATTCGCCGATTGATACGTTGCGCGCTGAGATTCGTGCCGCAATGAGTGCCTAGAGCGCGGCGCGTATGGCTTTCTTCATGACAGAGGGCAAGGCCAGCGCGTCGATCTGATCGACGCGGTACCAGCTGCCGGTTTCCGGCACCCAATCCGCGTCTGCTTCAGCCCGCCACATCGTCATTTCCAGAGAGAAATGCGTGAATACGTGGTCGATTGTGGCTTTCACGGTCCAATCGACGTCCAGCGGAGCCGCCTTACCGGCTTCCGCTTTTTGCCAGCCCTCTGTCCGCCAATCCGTTGATGGCACTTCCAGCATACCGCCCAGCAGCCCTTTGGCCGGTCGCTTGCGCAGCCAGATGCGATCATCCCGAAACACGGCAAAACCAACGCCCCGTCGCACCGGTCGGGCGATTTTTGCGCCTTTGACGGGATAATGACCGGGTCGGCCTTCGGCGAAAGCCGCGCACGCGGATTGCCACGGACAGGCCTCACACGATGGCGAACGCGGTGTGCAGACCGTCGCGCCCAGATCCATGATGGCCTGCGCGTAGTCGCCAGACCTGTCAGGAGAAGCGAGCGCCGCCGCTATCCGCCTGATCACGGGTTTTGATTTTTTGACCGGATCGGGAATGGCGCACAATCGGGTGATCACGCGCTCGACATTGCCATCAACAACACTGGCGGGAAGATTGAACGCCGCCGCCCGGATCGCTGCCGCCGTATAGTGGCCGATACCAGGCAAGGCGAGCAATGCCGCCTCATCCGTCGGAAAATCACCGCCGCCCGCCGACACCACTTTAGCGCAGGCGAGCAGGTTTCGCGCCCGGGCATAATAGCCAAGGCCCGCCCACGCGGCGAAAACATCGTCCTCGTCAGCCGACGCCAGATCGTGAATAGTCGGCCAGCGTTCCAGAAATTTGAACCAGTAAGGTGTCGCATGCGGCACAGTTGTCTGTTGCAACATGATTTCCGACAGCCAGATGGCGTAGGGGTCCGCAATCTTTCCAGCCGCGCGATCCTCTGGCCGCAGACGCCACGGCAAGCTGCGACCGCTCGCATCATACCAGACCAGCAAGCCCTGTTGCAGCACATCAATCGGCAGATCGGCTTCGGTTTTCATGGCGATCAGACTTGTCTTGTCTGCCGCCTCAGGCAACGATGATTGTCATGAATTCCACACGTCGCCCGCCTTCGTTGGAAACCCTCGCCGCGCGCTATCTCAACGAGCGCCGCGGCAAGGCCGCGTGGCGGGGAGCGCCGCCGGCCGGTCGCGCAGCCGCGAAAATTCTCAAACCGCTGGCCGCCAAATTCGGCCCCGGCACGGATCGCATCGCCGAACACTGGTCGGACATTGTCGGCCAGAGACTGGCCGGTTGGTCCTCGCCCGACGCGATCCGGTCCGGCACGCTCTACATTATCGCCAAAGGGCCAGCAGGCGCCCTGATCGAAGCCGACGCCCCGCGAATACTTGAACGTCTGGCGACATTTGCCGGCAAATCGGCACCCTCGCGCCTGCGCGTCAAACAAGGTAATCCACGCCAGATCGACGCCATTTCACACAGAAGCGTGAACCGCGAAGTGAAAAAACACATGAGCGAAGGGGTGGAGATTGACCCGGATGCGCGGCTATCTTCTGCGCTGGATCGTTTTGAGCGGGCAAACAAGCGCCGCGAACGGGGAGAGTAACGCATGACTTTGACACGCCGGGCCATGGCCCTGACCTCGATTGCCGCAGCCGCCCTTCTGACGGCGTGTGGCGGTGGGTCTTCAACAACAGAAGGAACAACCCAGTTCGAACGCGAAGGCGATCACGCGCTGGGATCAGTGGATGCACCGGTCACCCTCATTGAATACGCCTCCACATCCTGCCCGCATTGCGCGGATTTCCACGAGGAAGTCTATCCGACCATCGAGTCACGCTATATCGACACCGGTCAGATTCGGTTTGTTTTCCGAGAAATGCTGACCGGCGAGCCCAGACTCGCTCAGGCGGGCTTCATGCTCGCCCGCTGTGCACCGGAAGAGCGCTATTTCGACGTAATCGGCCTCCTTTTCCAGCAACAGCAATCCATTTTCCAGGCCGCCGCCAGCCCCAATGGCGCACGAAATGAATTCTGGAACATTGCCCAGACCGTTGGCCTGTCACGCGACCAGTTCAATACCTGCATCACCGATGCGGAATTGCGACGCGCCGTTGGCGACGCCAACAATCAGGCGGCAGAAGATGGCATTGACGGCACACCGCGCTTTATCATCAACGGTCACATTCTGGATGCCGATCGCACCGGCGGGCAATTGGTCTATTACTGGAATGGCGCGCCCCTGATGATCAATGGCGAAATGGTTCAGGCCACCGTTGACGAAGAAACTTTCGTTCGAATTCTGGATCACTTTGTCGCCGAATCCGGCGGCGCGGTCGAAACCGAAATTGCTGAAGAAGAAGAAAGCACGGCAGACGAATGAACTGGCTTCGAAACATTGCGATCTCGGTTGTTGCGATAGCGACAAGCGGCATGGCGCAGGCACAGATGCCGCATCCCGGTGATGAGCGACCCGGCGATCGTGCCATCGGTGAAATCACCGCCCCCATCCGCATGGTGGAATACGCATCCGTCGCCTGCCCGCATTGCCGGGTCTGGTATGAAAGCATTTGGCCGATGGTGCAGGATGAATTCATCTCCACCGGCGAAATGCGCTTCATCTATCGCGAGATGCTCACCGGCCAGCCCCAACTGGCGGCCCTTGGCTTCCTACTCGCGGATTGCGCGCCCGAGGATCAGTATTTCAATGCCTTGCATCTCCTGTTCGAAACTCAGGAAGAGGTTTTCAGCCTGGCTCGCGAACAGCAAAGCACGGCACCGGTGTATTATCAGATCGCCAATGCACTGGGCGTTTCCAATGATGAAATGGATGCCTGCCTGGCCGATGAAACCCTCCAGCAGGCCGTATTTGCACGCCATCAACAGTCCGTTGCCGATGGCGCACAAGGTACGCCGGCGTTTTTTATCAACAATTATTTGTTGACGACAAACCCCACGGCAGACGGATTAGCTTATGTTTATCATGTAGATGGTGAACCTTTGATGCTGGACGGCGATCTGGTCCCCTCTACCAATGATGCAGACACCTTCCGCCGAATCATTTTGTATTTGGCCTACGAGCACGGTGAAGACACCGGCAACTAGGATGGAAAGACGGCGGCCGCAGGGGCGTAGGTCCGTCATATAGGGACGGAACCGCGTGGAATTTACGTCACTTCGGTTGACTGGTTTCAAGTCATTCGTCGACTCGACCGAGCTGTCGATCGAACCCGGCCTGACGGGCGTTATCGGGCCGAATGGCTGCGGCAAATCGAATCTGCTGGAAGCCCTGCGCTGGGTAATGGGGGCAACCTCAGCCAAATCCCTGCGTGGTTCCGGCATGGAAGATGTCATCTTTTCCGGAACCGATGCGCGTCCATCGCGGGAACATGCCGAAGTCAAACTGGTCATCAGCAATGAAGACCGGACCGCACCGGCCCGATTCAACGATCAAACCATAATTGAAGTCGTCCGCCGCATCGTCCGGGGTGCCGGCTCGAACTACAAGGTCAATGGCGAAGACGTTCGCGCCAAGGATGTTCAGCTCCTCTTTGCCGATGCCGGCACCGGCGCCAATTCGCCGGCCCTGGTTCGACAAGGCCAGATCAGCGAGCTGATCAACGCCAAGCCGGAAAACCGCCGCAAGGTGCTGGAAGAAGCCGCCGGCGTATCCGGTCTCCGCGCACGCCGCCATGAAAGCGAACTCCGCTTGAAAGGCGCAGAAACAAATCTCGACCGTTTGCAGGATGTGATCGACGAGCTGGAATCGCGCCAGGCCGATCTCGAACGCCAATCCCGGCAAGCCTCGCGTTATCGCAAGCTGTCCTCCGATATTCGCGGACTGGAAGCCGCGTTGTGGCTTCGCCGCTGGAACGAAGCTGAAGCCGCCGTTGATGCCGCCACAGATGCACTGGAAGGCTCACGCAGCGTTGCCGATGAAGCGGCCAAAACCGCCGCATCCGCCAGCCTTGTGGCCGAAAAAGCCGCCGCCGACCTTGAGCCTCTACGCACGGCAGAGGCCGAAGCGAGTGCCGCCCACCGCCGGATTGAGCGTGAACGTGACACGCTGAACCGCGATATCGCGGATGCCGAACGGCTCGTCGAATCACTCGAACAGCGTTTGCGTGATCTGGCATCGCAGATTGATCGCGAAGGCCTGATCGGCGCGGATGCGCAAACCGCAATGACGCGCATTCGTGACGCCATCGCCGCTTTGGAAGCCGAGGCTGACGGTGAAGCAACGGCGCTGGAAAAAGCCGCCGTAATTCGCGATGAGGCTGACCTTTTGCGTCAGGCCCGCCAGACGGAGCTCGACGATTCCGCAAATCGTTTCGCCGAAATCCGCGCCGAGCGTGAAGCCGCCGCCCGCAGCAAGACCCAGGCGGAACAACGCGTTTCCCGCCTGAACCTTGAACGTGATCGCGCCAATCAGGCGTTTGCGCTGTTGGGCGAGGGCGATGAAAGCGAACTCACGGCCATCATCAAGGCCGCAGAAATCGCCGAAGCGGACGTGGAGACCGCACGTCAGGCTCGCGACACGGCAGAAACCGCCCGCCTTCAGTGCGAAACTGATGAACGCACCGCCGCTGATCCCGTCAATGCGCTTAAATCCGAGGCCTCTGCGCTGGAACGCGAAATTTCAACGCTGACCCGCCTGCTCGAACAGGACGAAGTCGAAGACCGCGCACTCGATTCCATGCGAGCCGCTCCCGGCTATGAAAGAGCACTGGGTGCCGCGCTGGGTGACGACCTTGAAGCTTCGCTCAATCACGATGCCTCGCGGCATTGGGGCGGCAAAGCGCATGCAGCCGCCAGATTGCCCGATGGTTGCGAGCCCCTCAGCAAGCAGGTTCAGGCGCCGGATGTAATTGCCTCGCGACTCAACGCCATCGGAATCGTCGATCGTGACGTTGCCGAAACACTGGCCGCGCAACTGAAACCCGGCCAGCGACTGGTGACGCGTGACGGCGATCTCTGGCGCTGGGATGGGTATGTGTCCCGCGCGGACGCTCCCTCTGCCGCTGCGGCGCGACTGGAACAACGCAATCGACTAGAAACAGCGCGCAGCGAAGCAGCCGCTCTGGAACTCAAGATCCAGGCCGCATCCGATGCCGTCGATGAAACCCGCCTCGCCCTGGCGCAGGCCCGTGAATTCGAACGTAAAATGCGCGAGCAGGCCTCTGCGGCGGAACGCGCAGCACGTGAAACCCAATCGAGAGCGGCCAGTGCGAGAGAAAAGGCCGCGCGCGACAATGAACGCCGCGCCGCCCTGTCGGCTGAAATCGACCGCCTGACGTCGGAAGGCCAGGACGCGCGCGAGCAACTCGCAATCGCCGAAGCCTCACTGCGCGATGATGATCGCTTATCGGTCGCGCAGGCCGAGCTGACAACAGCGCGCGAAGTCGCTGACGCAACGCGCCAGACATTTGATGAAGCGCGACAGGCCTTCGATGATCTGGCGCGGTCGGCCGAAGCGCGCGCGCGCCGCATTGCAGAGCTGGAGACCGAACGGACCGACTGGCAAACACGCGCGCAAGCCGCTGAAACCCGGCTTGCCGAATTATCAGCCAGCCAGAAAACGACAAACGCTGAATTGACGGCGACGCGGCAAAAGCCGGCAGAAATCCGCGAAACACTGGCCAAAATCGACGAGACGCTCGCCGAGGCGGCACGTTTGGCGGATGAAGCCCGTGACCGCGCCATTGGGGCTGACAATGCTGCGAAAGCGTCAGACGCCGCCGCACGCACGGCAGAGCGGGACGCCTCGACGGCGCGGGAAAAACGCGCAGCCGACGAAGCCCGCCTGGCGGCGGCGAAAGAGCGTCTCGACGAAACCGATTCGCGCCTTCGCGAAGCCACAGGCGAAACCGCACTGGTGCTGGCAGAGCGGATCGATCCGGCATTTGAAAAACTGGACCTGGTTGATCTCGAACGAAAACTCGAAGGATCACGGCAATCCCGCGAACGCCTGGGTGCCGTCAATCTGCGCGCCGATCAGGAAGCCGGCGAATTGCAGGCAAAACGGGAAGAATTGACGTCCGAACGCGACGATTTGCTGGCCGCCATTGATCGCCTTCGCAAAGGCATTGATGCCTTGTCCCGCGAAGGCCGCGCACGTTTGCTCGAAGCATTTGAACGAATCGACCAGCATTTCCGGCAATTGTTTGAAACCCTGTTTGATGGGGGCAATGCGGAACTGGCCCTGACGGAAAGCGATGATCCGCTGGAAGCCGGTCTCGAGATTTTCGCTTGCCCGCCCGGCAAGAAAATGGAGCGCATGTCATTAATGTCAGGTGGCGAGCAGGCGCTGACCGCCTCGGCATTGATATTTGCGGTATTCCTGTCGAATCCGGCGCCTGTCTGCGTGCTGGACGAGGTGGACGCTCCGCTCGATGACGCAAATGTCGATCGCTACTGCCGGATGCTCGACGAAATGCGGCGCCTGACGGCCACACGTTTCCTCGTGATTACACACAATCCGCTGACCATGTCGCGCATGGATCGGCTTTTTGGTGTGACCATGGCCGAACGCGGCGTTTCACAGCTTGTTTCGGTCGATCTCGCCCGCGCCGAACAGCTGATCGCCGCTGAGTGATATTAGTCAATAATATCAAAGCGTTGCGATGAACACCACTGTGCTTGACTTGCCACCCCCCCTTGTCTAGCTTGCGCGCGCTTTCCGGGGGTCCGGGAAGTGTTTTGATTATGATGTCCAATCGCGACCAACCAGACCGGAGCAATCCCGAAGATCAGCTCGCCGAATTCGAGAAAAGGCTATCCGCCAAGATCGAATCCCGGAATGCAGAGGATCGCAAATATGACCGCCCGAAACAGGGTTGGGCCATAGGGATGAGGTACGGAACGGAATTTCTGGTCGGGGTGCTGGTCGGCGCGGCCGTCGGTTTTTTGATCGACAGTCTGTTTGACACCTCACCTTTTGGATTACTGATCGGAACGTTGTTGGGATTCGGCGCAGGCACCGTAAATGTGGTACGCGCCGCAAAAGAACTGAGCGAACGCGCCAGACGCGATCAATAAGAGGCCGGACGTGGTAGAGCAGAACCCGATTTCCCAGTTCGAAATTCACGAAGTCGCTCCGCTTGAGATTGCGGGCTTCAATCTGGCTTTCACGAATTCTGCATTTTTCATGCTGCTCGCGACCGTGTCGGTGACGCTGTTGATGGCTCTGGCCACGAACAAGCGCGCTTTGGTGCCGGGCCGCGGCCAGTCGGTAGCTGAAATTCTCTACGGCTTCGTCGCAGACATGGTGCGTTCATCGGCCGGCAATGAAGGGCTTCGTTTCTTCCCGCTCGTCTTTACGCTGTTTATCTTCATTCTTGCCGGCAACATGTTCGGCATGTTCCCGTATTTCCCGCTGGGAATTGAAGGTATTGCCTGGCACGGCTTCACCATTACCAGTCATATCATCGTGACCTTGACCCTTTCGATGATGGTGATGGCCATCGTTGTCGGCTTCGGCGTTTACAAGAATGGCTTCAAATTCCTGAAATTATTCGTGCCAGCGGGCGTGCCACCAATTCTCTACGCCATCGTGACGCCGATCGAGGTGATTTCATTCCTCTCGCGTCCGATTTCGCTCTCGGTCCGCCTGTTTGCAAACATGCTGGCCGGTCACATTCTGCTGAAAGTCTTCGCCGGCTTCATCATCATGCTGGCGAGCGCAGGTGCGGCCTGGGGCATTGTCGGCATTCTGCCCTTCTTCATGGTTGTCGGCCTGACGGCTCTGGAATTCCTGGTGGCATTCCTTCAGGCCTATGTCTTCGCCATTCTGACTTGCATTTATCTCAACGACGCGCTTCACCCGGCACACTGACGGGTAAGCCAAATCATCTAACCGGACCGCTTACAAGGAGCTCCAAAATGGAACAGGGTCTTATCGATCTCGGAAAATACATCGGCGCTGGCCTCGCTTGCCTCGGCATGCTGGGCGCCGCCATGGGCGTGGGCAATATCTTTGGTTCCTTCCTGCAAGGTGCCATGCGTAATCCCGCGGCTGCTCAACAACAATTCGGCACGCTGATCTTCGGCTTCGCCGTGACCGAAGCCCTCGGCATCTTCTCGCTGCTGATCGCGCTTCTGCTGCTTTTCGTCGTTTAAGACGACGTATTATGAATAGGCCG
>BQJI01000066.1 GCA_021604625.1 Hyphobacterium sp.
GGCAGATCGGTCATAGACCAAATTGTGCGGCGGGCTTCGGCCCGCCGCATTTTTTTGCAGAAGGCTGTTTGCAAATAGTCGGTCAGGGTGTAGAAGCCATCGCTTCGACGCAAAGCTGACAAGGCTGGACGGAGTTTTTTACATTATTGTAGGGGTGTAGCTCAGCTGGTAGAGCATCGGTCTCCAAAACCGAGGGCCGTGGGTTCGAGTCCCTCCGCCCCTGCCATTACAGGTTAAGGACTGGCAATTCGCCAGTGACGGATTAAATAGAACAAATGGCCAAGACGATCGGTAAAAATACGCCTCCTGCCAAGAAGGACGATGCGCCAGCACCAAAGAAGAAGGGGACGAATCCGTTCCAGTTCTTTCAGCAGGTGCGCCAGGAAGGCCGCAAGGTGACCTGGACGACGCGTCAGGAAACGCTCGTTTCCACCATCATGGTAATAATCATGGCCGGCCTCGCGTCGTTGTTCTTTTTCGTGGTTGATTCGGGCATTTCGTTTGCGATCACCTTCATTCTACGTCTTGGCGCTTAAGGGAGTCCGGAACCATGGCTTCCAGATGGTATATCGTTCAGGCCTATTCCAACTTTGAGAAAAAAGTTGCCGAGGCCATCAAGATTGAAGCAAACCAGCAAGGGCTGGAAGATTGTTTCGAAGAAATTCTCGTGCCGACCGAAGAGGTCATGGAGGTGCGCAAGGGGCGCAAGGTCCAGTCCGAACGAAAGTATTTCCCCGGCTATGTGCTGGTGAAAATGGACATGACGGATGCAGCCTATCACCTCGTTAAGAATACGCCGAAGGTTACGGGCTTCCTGGGTTCCGGCGCGAAGCCGATGCCGGTGTCCGAGAATGAGGTCAAACGCATTCTGGGTCAGATGGAGGAGGACGCCGAGCGTCCGATGCCTACGGTCCATTACGATATTGGTGAGACCGTGCGTGTCACTGACGGTCACTTCCAGAGCTTTAACGGCGTCGTGGAGGAAGTGGACGAGGAAAATGCCCGCCTGAAAGTGGCAATCAATATTTTCGGCCGGGCTACGCCGGTCGAGCTGGACTATGGTCAGGTCGAAAAAGCGGCCTGATTTATCACATGAGTGCGGGAGTTTCCGGGCAAGTCCATGCCGGGATCGTACCGCGCTCTCCCTGACTGGAGACAAGGGAAATGGCGAAGAAGATTAGCGGCTATATCAAGCTGCAAGTACCGGCTGGAGCGGCGAATCCGTCGCCACCGATTGGCCCGGCGCTCGGTCAGCGCGGTGTCAACATCATGGAATTCTGCAAAGCCTTCAATGCGAAGACGCAAGAGATGGAAAAGGGAATGCCGATTCCCACCATCATCACCGTCTTTCAGGACAAGTCTTTCACTTTCGAGACCAAGTCGCCGCCTGCGGCCTTCTATCTGAAGAAAGCTGCAAAAGTGCAAAAAGGCTCTGGTGAAACGGGCAAATCTGCTCCGATTGCCAAGGTCACAATGGCGCAATGCCGCGAGATTGCCGAAGCCAAAATGGTTGATCTCAATGCGAATGATCTCGATCAGGCTGTAAAAATTATCGCGGGTTCTGCCCGTTCGATGGGTCTGGATGTGGTGGAGTAGTCTGATGGCAAAAGTAGCAAAACGTATTGGCGCTGCACGCGCCGGGCTTGATCGTGACAAGCTCCATACTGTTTCGGAAGCCGTGTCCATTGTGAAAGCAAATGCGACCGCGAAATTCGATGAAACCATCGAAGTCGCTATCAATCTGGGCGTCGACCCACGCCATGCAGACCAGATGGTCCGCGGCGTCTGCGAATTGCCGAATGGCACGGGGCGCTCGGTTCGGGTTGCCGTTTTCGCCAAAGGTGCGAAAGCGGAGGAGGCCACAAAGGCCGGTGCTGATATTGTCGGTGCTGAAGACCTGATGGAAGAAGTGCAGGGCGGTCGCATGGACTTTGATAAGGTCATTGCAACGCCAGACATGATGCCGCTGGTCGGCCGACTGGGCAAAGTGCTCGGGCCGCGCGGCCTGATGCCGAACCCTAAAGTCGGTACCGTAACAATGGATGTCACCAAGGCCATTGCGGCGTCGAAGGGTGGTGCAGTTGAATTCCGGGCTGAAAAAGCCGGGGTTGTTCATGCGGGCATTGGTAAAGCCAGCTTCACCGAGAAGGCGCTCGGCGAAAATTTGAATGCTTTTCTGACGTCGATTGTCAAGGCCAAGCCATCGGGCGCCAAAGGCAATTATCTGAAGAAAATTTCCGTCAGCTCTACAATGGGGCCTGGCGTGAAAGTTGACTTGTCTGAAGCCAGCGCACCTGCGTCAGCTTCCTAGGGCTTGTCAAACACGGGTTCTGGTGGTTAACACCGCCGGTCCGGTCGGAGGCGGCATGGTGCCAAGTCCGACCAACCTGTCCGAGATCGCAGGGGGCAAGCCATCTGGCTTGCTTTAATTCCGCAAGGGCCCTGAGTGAGGCAGAGCAAGAATTCCAAGCCCCGCCCCGGCGGTGGTGACGGTTCGAGCCCTGGGACAGGAATGCGCTTCGGAAGCGTGTTCTGAACCGTTAAAGGGCAGACACAAACCGGAGCGTCTTCACCGGATGCTTCATGGGGAAGCGTCCTAACAGGGAGACCGCAAATGGATCGCATGACCAAGGAAGCCTCCGTCGAAGAGCTCAAGGGCATCTTCTCGAACGGCTCCGTGGTCATTGCCCACTATTCGGGCATGACCGTTGCGGAAATGACGGCACTGCGGGTCAAGCTCCGGGAAACCGGCGGCACTTTTAAAGTGGTTCGCAATCGTCTCGCCAAAATTGCTCTTTCGGGCAAAGCGTCTGAAGGCGCTTCGGATTATTTCAACGGTCCTGTCGGGATCGCTTTCTCCGAAGACTTCACCGCCGCTCCGAAAGCAGCTGTTGCCTACGCCAAGGACAACGAGAAGTTCAAAATTCTCGGTGGCTTTATGGAAGAAGAAGTTCTCGATGCCGATGGCGTCGTGACTCTCTCCAAAATGCCGTCGCGCGAAGAACTTATCGCAACCGTGGCAGCCCGTCTTTTGGGCCAGGCAGGCGAAATCGTTTCGCGTATTACCTCACCGGCACAAACGCTGGCAGGGCAAATACAGGTTATCGGCGAAAAAGCCGAAGCTTGAGGCACGTCATTCTCCGCTTTCGAACTGACATCACTTATCAAGGACTAAAATAAAATGGCTGATGTAGCTAAACTCGCAGACGAACTTCTTGGCCTGACCATTCTGGAAGCCAAAGAGCTCAACGACATCCTGGAAGAAAAAGGCATCAAGCCAGCGGCTGCTGCCGTGGCTGTTGCTGGTCCGGCTGCTGGCGGTGACGCCGGTGCCGCAGCTGAAGAGAAAGACGATTTTGACGTCATTCTCGTTGCTGCAGGTGACAAGAAAATCAACGTGATCAAAGAAGTACGTGCGATCACGGGTCTCGGCCTGAAAGAAGCCAAGGATCTGGTTGAAGCTGGCGGCAAAGCTGTCAAGGAAGCCGCTCCGAAAGCTGAAGCTGAAGAGATCAAGAAGAAGCTTGAAGACGCCGGCGCGACTGTCGAGCTGAAATAGGTTCTGCTCGCAGAATCGACAGGGACATTGACGGACGCATGGATGATTCCGTGCGTCCGTCGACCCGTCTCTGAATAAGAATTCGCCAAGTGCGGTCGGCCTGCGCCGCTTTTGGCAAAACGCTCTTCACCGGATTTTCCGGCGGCGGGCATAGCAGGTAGCCGCATCATTCCGGTGCGGGGTTGGAACACTAAGGCGCAGCTGACGCTGCGAAAGGGAGCCGACATGGGTCTGTCGTTCACCGGCAAAAAGCGCATTCGCAAGTCTTTCGGAGTTATTCCGGAAACCGTTCCGATGCCGAATTTGATCGAAGTACAGAAAAGTTCTTACGATCAGTTCTTGATGAAGAATATTCCAGCTGCTGAACGCGGCGATGAGGGCCTGCAGGCGGTTTTCAAATCCGTCTTTCCGGTCAAGGATTTCTCCGAGAAATCTGTTCTGGACTTTGTGTCCTATGAATTTGAACCGCCGAAGTTCGACGTTGAAGAATGCGAACAGCGCGATCTGACCTATGCGGCACCGCTGAAAGTCAAAATGCGTCTTGTCGTCTTTGATGTCGATGAAGAGACCGGGGCTAAATCGGTCAAGGATATCAAGGAACAAGATGTCTATATGGGCGATATTCCGCTCATGACTGACAAAGGCACTTTTGTTATCAACGGCACTGAGCGTGTGATTGTCTCCCAGATGCACCGTTCGCCGGGCGTGTTTTTTGACCATGACCGGGGCAAGACCCATGCTTCCGGTAAATTCTTGTTCGCCGCCCGCATTATTCCATATCGTGGTTCCTGGCTGGATTTCGAATTTGACGCCAAGGACGTGGTTCACATGCGTCTGGATCGTCGCCGCAAATTGCCGGCGACGACGCTTATGTATGCCCTTGGCATGAGCCGAGAAGAAATTCTGTCGACTTTCTATGACACGATTGGCGTTAAGGCTGTCAAAGGCGGCTGGGCGGTTCCGTTCGAGAAAGAACGCTGGAGAGGTGCAAAGCCTTCCTTTGATCTGATCAATGCGAAGACCGGCGATCTGGTTGCGCCTGCAGGCAAAAAAATTGCGGCCCGCGCAGCCAACAAGCTGGCCGAAGACGGTCTGAAAGACATTCTGCTGAGCGATGAAGGTCTGATGGGCCGCTTCGTTTCGGAAGATCTCGTCAACATGAAGACCGGCGAAATCTACGCAGAAGCCGGCGACGAAATTACCGAAGAGGTGATCGAAGCGCTGCACGAACAGAAAATCAAAGCGCTCAACATTCTGGACATCGATAACCAGACGCGTGGCCCGTACATGCAGCAGACTCTTGCTGCGGACAAGAATGATACCCGCGACCAGGCGCTGGTTGATATTTACCGCGTGATGCGTCCGGGTGAGCCGCCAACGCCGGAAACAGCGGAAGCCATGTTCCAGGGTCTGTTCTTTGATTCAGAGCGCTATGATCTGTCGGCTGTCGGTCGCGTAAAAATGAATATGCGTCTCGATCTGGATGCACCGGATGACATGCGTGTCCTGCGCAAGGAAGACATTCTGGCGGTGCTGAAAACGCTGGTCGGTCTGCGCGACGGCCGCGGTGAAATCGATGATATCGATAATCTCGGCAATCGTCGCCTGCGGTCTGTGGGCGAGTTGATGGAAAACCAGTACCGCATCGGATTGTTGCGGATGGAACGTGCCATCAAGGAACGGATGAGCTCGGTCGATATTGAAACCGTGATGCCGCACGATCTGGTCAACGCCAAGCCGGCTGCGGCCGCCGTGCGTGAATTCTTCGGATCATCGCAGCTTTCACAATTCATGGACCAGACCAACCCGTTGTCCGAAGTGACCCACAAGCGCCGCCTGTCGGCGCTTGGGCCGGGTGGTTTGACGCGTGAGCGTGCGGGTTTCGAAGTCCGCGACGTTCACCCGACCCACTATGGCCGGATTTGTCCGATTGAAACGCCGGAAGGCCCGAATATCGGCCTGATCAACTCGCTGTCGACCTATGCACGGGTCAACAAGTACGGCTTCATTGAGAGCCCGTATCGTAAAGTTGAAAACGGTAAGCTGGTTGACGATGTGCATTATTTGTCGGCGATGCAGGAAGCCCGCTTCAATATCGCTCAGGCCAATGCAACGGTCAGCGACAAAGGCGTTCTGGACAATGAATTCGTCAACTGCCGCGTTGGACCGGGCCGCGATGCGACCCTGATCCCGCGCGAGGATGTGGACTATATCGACGTGTCTCCGAAACAGGTTGTTTCGGTTGCTGCAGCGCTGATTCCATTCCTTGAAAACGATGATGCCAATCGGGCGCTCATGGGCTCGAACATGCAGCGTCAGGCCGTGCCGCTTCTGCAAGCAGAGGCGCCGCTGGTCGGGACCGGCATGGAAGAGGTGGTTGCACGGGATTCCGGAGCCGCAATTGCCGCTCGCCGGGATGGTGTTGTTGAGCAGGTAGATGCAACGCGTCTGGTTGTTCGCGCGACCGGTGATGTGGGCGCAGCCCAGTCCGGCGTTGACATTTACCGTCTGTCAAAATTCCAGCGTTCCAATCAGTCGACCTGCATTAATCAGCGGCCGATCGTAAAAGTTGGCGATGAAGTGAAGGCCGGTGACATTATTGCTGACGGTCCCTCAACCGATCTCGGCGAATTGGCGCTTGGCAAGAATGTGCTCGTCGCATTCATGCCGTGGAACGGTTATAATTTCGAGGATTCGATTCTGATTTCCGAGCGGATTGTGCGTGACGATGTGTTCACGTCCATTCACCTGGAGGAATTCGAAATCATGGCCCGGGATACGAAGCTGGGGCCGGAAGAGATCACACGTGACATTCCGAATGTCGGTGAAGAAGCACTCCGCAATCTTGACGAGGCCGGCATTGTTTCGGTCGGTGCCGAGGTTGTTTCCGGCGATATCATGGTTGGCAAGGTAACGCCAAAGGGTGAAAGCCCGATGACGCCGGAAGAAAAACTTCTGCGCGCCATCTTCGGTGAAAAAGCATCCGATGTCCGCGATACGTCCCTGCGGCTACCGCCGGGCACGACCGGAACCGTCGTGGAGGTTCGGGTCTTCAACCGTCATGGTGTTGACAAGGATCAACGTGCGATTTCAATCGAGCGGGAAGAGATCGAACGTCTCGGGAAAGACCGTGATGACGAGCTGACCATTCTTGAGCGCAATATCTATTCGCGTCTGGGTGATCTGCTGGTTGGCAGCAAGGCGACGTCCGGACCAAAGGGCTTCAAGAAAGGCGAAATCACTGCCGAAGCCCTGGAAGAGCAACCGCAAAGCCAATGGTGGAAAATTGCTGTTGGTGATGAGAAGGCCATGGGCGAAGTCGAAGCGCTGAAAAAGCAATACGACGATTCAAAGGCGCGCCTTGATCGCCGGTTCGAAGACAAGGTCGACAAGCTTCAGCGCGGCGATGAAATGCCGCCAGGCGTGATGAAAATGGTCAAGGTCTTCGTGGCCGTGAAGCGCAAGCTTCAGCCCGGTGATAAAATGGCCGGTCGTCACGGCAACAAAGGTGTGATTTCGAAAATCGCGCCGCTGGAAGACATGCCGTATCTGGAAGATGGCACACCGGTTGATCTGGTGCTGAACCCGCTCGGCGTGCCGTCGCGGATGAATGTCGGACAGATTCTGGAAACCCATCTCGGTTTTGCGTGTAAGGGCCTGGGTCGTCAGATTGGCGAGCTTTATGAAGGCTATAAGCGCGATGGCAAGATCAAGGAAATGAAAGCCAAGTTGGCTGAAGTTTATGGCAAGGACCAGGAGTTGCCGAAGTCGGATGAGGAATTGGCCGAATTGGGCCGAAACCTTGCCAATGGCGTTCCGATTGCCACACCGGTGTTTGATGGCGCGCGCGAGCCCGATATTGTTGATCATCTCAACATGGCCGGTCTTGACGCGTCAGGGCAATCCAAATTGTACGATGGCCGGACTGGTGAAATGTTCCGCCGCCGCGTCACCGTCGGCATCAAGCATTTGCTGAAACTGCACCACCTGGTCGACGACAAGATTCACGCGCGTTCGATCGGACCATACAGCCTCGTCACCCAGCAGCCCTTGGGTGGTAAAGCGCAGTTCGGTGGTCAGCGCTTCGGCGAAATGGAAGTCTGGGCGCTGGAAGCGTATGGCGCTGCCTACACCCTGCAGGAAATGCTGACGGTCAAGTCGGATGACGTAGCGGGGCGGACCAAGGTCTATGAAGCGATTGTTCGCGGAGATGACACGTTTGAAGCCGGCGTACCGGAAAGCTTCAACGTGCTTGTCAAAGAGATGCGTTCGCTTGGACTGAACGTCGAACTGAAGAACGAGTAACCAATCCTATCGCGGCGGAGCCTGCCAGGCTCCGCCGTTCACTCCCCTCTGAGGAGACGGCACCATGAACCATGAGGTCATGAACATCTTCAACCCGGCAGCCGAAGGCCCGTCCTTCGACAGAATCCGGATTTCGCTCGCCAGCCCGGAGAAAATCCGGTCCTGGTCCTTTGGCGAAGTGAAGAAGCCCGAGACCATTAATTACCGCACATTCAAGCCTGAACGTGATGGCTTGTTCTGCGCACGTATCTTTGGGCCAACCAAGGATTACGAATGCCTCTGCGGTAAATACAAGCGCATCAAATTCAAAGGCATCACCTGCGAAAAATGTGGTGTTGAAGTTACGCTCGCGCGGGTTCGCCGCGAGCGCATGGGCCATATTGAACTGGCCGCGCCAGTTGCGCATATCTGGTTCCTGAAATCGCTTCCGTCCCGGATTTCCATGATCCTCGACATGGCGTTGAAGGATGTGGAGCGCGTCCTCTATTTTGAACAATTCCTGGTGACCGAACCGGGCCTTACGCCGCTGCAGCCTTTCCAGCTTCTGACTGAAGAAGAATTCATGGATGCGCAGGACGAGTATGGCGAAGATGCGTTTACCGCCGGCATCGGCGCGGAAGCGATCCGCGACGTTCTGATGAACATGGATCTGGAAGCCGTTGCAGCCCAGATTCGTGAAGACATCAAGGAAACCGGCTCGGAACTGAAACTGAAGAAATTCTCGAAGCGCCTGAAGCTGATCGAGAATTTCATGGCATCGGGCAATCGCCCGGAGTGGATGATCATGACGGTCGTTCCGGTCATTCCGCCAGAGCTTCGTCCTCTGGTCCCGCTCGATGGTGGCCGGTTCGCGACGTCCGATCTGAATGATCTCTATCGCCGCGTGATCAACCGGAATAACCGCCTGAAGCGCCTGATCGAGTTGCGCGCGCCGGACATCATTATTCGCAATGAAAAGCGGATGCTGCAGGAATCTGTCGACGCCTTGTTCGACAATGGCCGTCGTGGCCGCGTCATTACCGGAACGAACAAGCGACCATTGAAGTCGCTCTCTGACATGCTCAAGGGCAAGCAGGGGCGTTTCCGTCAAAACCTTCTCGGCAAGCGGGTCGATTATTCCGGCCGTTCCGTGATCGTTGTGGGTCCGGAATTGAAACTGCACCAATGCGGCCTGCCAAAGAAAATGGCGCTTGAGCTATTCAAGCCGTTCATTTATGCGCGGCTTGATGCAAAGGGGCTATCGGGCACAGTCAAGCAATCCAAGAAGCTGGTCGAGAAAGAACGACCGGAAGTCTGGGACGTGCTCGACGAAGTCATTCGCGAGCACCCCGTGCTGCTGAACCGTGCGCCGACGCTTCACCGCCTGGGTATTCAGGCCTTCGAACCGAAGCTGATTGAAGGCAAGGCGATCCAGCTCCACCCGCTGGTTTGTGCCGCGTTCAATGCCGACTTCGATGGCGACCAGATGGCCGTTCACGTTCCGCTTTCGCTGGAAGCCCAGCTTGAAGCGCGCGTACTGATGATGTCGACGAACAACATTCTGTCGCCCGCCAATGGCAAGCCGATTATTGTTCCGTCTCAGGATATCGTGCTGGGGCTCTATTACTTGTCTGTCGACAAGGATGACGAGCCTGGCAAAGGTACCGCTTTTGCCACGATGGCAGAAATGGAAGCCGCGCTGGAAGCCGGTGTTGTCACGCTGCACTCGAAAATCTCGATGCGCTACGACACAGTGGATGAGAATGGCGAGGACGTCCGCTTGCGTGTGGAAACCACACCGGGTCGGATGATGATCATCGACAAGCTGCCCAAGCATGCTCGCGTGCCCTGGACCGTGGCCAATGAACTGATGACCAAGAAGGCCATCGGTACGGTGATTGATGAAGTCTACCGTCACTGCGGTCAGAAAGCGACGGTGATTTTTGCTGACCAGATCATGGCCCTTGGCTTCCGCGAAGCCTGCAAGGCGGGTATTTCCTTCGGCAAGGATGACATGCTCATTCCCGAGGCGAAGAAGACACTCGTCAATGAAACCCGCACACTCGTGGGCGAATACGAGCAGCAATATGTAGATGGGCTCATCACGCGCGGCGAGAAATACAACAAGGTCGTTGATGCGTGGGCGAAATGTACCGATCGCGTTGCTGACGCCATGATGGATGAAATTGCGCAACCCTACGAATTCGAGGGCAAGTCTGAAGTGAACTCCGTCTACATGATGGCTCACTCTGGCGCGCGTGGATCGAAAAACCAGATGAAGCAGCTGGCCGGAATGCGCGGCCTGATGGCGAAACCGTCTGGTGAAATTATTGAAACGCCGATCGTGTCGAACTTCAAGGAAGGCCTCACCGTTCTTGAATACTTCAACTCGACTCACGGAGCCCGTAAGGGTCTGGCCGATACGGCGCTCAAAACCGCTAACTCCGGTTATTTGACCCGTCGTCTCGTCGATGTGGCTCAAGATTGCATCGTGTCCGAGAAGGATTGCAAAACCAGCGAGGGTATCAATATCGAAGCCGTTATCGACGGCGGTGATGTTGTCGTATCGCTTGGGCAGCGTGTTCTGGGTCGTTATGCAGCCGAAGACGCCAAGGGCGAGGACGGCGAAGTTGCGGTCAAAGCAGGTGATTTCTTCGATGAAGAGAAAATTATCGAGCTCGAAGCCGCCGGCGTCCAGTCGATCAAAGTGCGGTCCCCGCTGACGTGTGAGACCCGCATTGGCATTTGCGGAACCTGCTATGGCCGGGATCTGGCCCGCGGCACTCCTGTGAATATGGGTGAAGCTGTCGGTGTCATCGCGGCGCAGTCAATTGGCGAGCCAGGTACGCAGCTGACCATGCGGACCTTCCACATTGGTGGTACGGCCCAGGTGTCTGAACAGTCCTTCATTGAAGCGACCCATGAGGGCAAAATTGCCTTCGAAAACCGGGCAACCGTGAAAAATGATGACGGTGCCTTCATCGTCATGGCGCGGAATATGATGCTGACCATCGTCGACAAAAGCGGCAAGGTTCTGGAGTCGCACAAACTGACTTATGGCGCCAAGCTTCACTTTGACGAAGGCAAGGCGGTGAAACGCGGTGATCGCATGGCG
>BQJI01000067.1 GCA_021604625.1 Hyphobacterium sp.
GGATACAGATGCGCCGGGTGATGAAACGCTTGAGATTCATGCCCGCATTGAACGTGCACAGGCGGCTAGCCGATCTCTCGCCTCATCCGGCTGACGACATGTCGGGCGATGACCTGACAAATGCCAGTGCCGCAGCGAAATCGCCGACCCCGACATATTGAGATGAGAGACGCCGACCCTGACGGTCGAACGCCTCAACGAGCACGGCTTCTCTCGGGTCCAGTGACGCGAATGCAGACAAGGCGTTGGCTCCGAATTCGAAATAATCCAGATCGTCCTGACTTCTACGTACCGCGGGAACAAACCGGTGTGCCCGACTTTCCGGCGGCAAATAGACGGTCCATTCCGGCATGTTCTCGACGTCCAGAAGGCCGCCGAGACTTGGGTCATGCAGGTCAGGCGCGATTTCCGGGTTACGCATGGTGATGGCCAGCGCTGCGATATTGGCAGCATGGGGTACAGAGACCGCCAAAGCGCGATTGTGTTCGCGATTGTAGACGCCGAAACGAATTGAAAGGCGGGTGTCCGGCGTTTGCTGATGGATAACCCAGCTATCATAAGCAAAGGGGCGGGTCGCGCTCCAGGCGGAGGGCGCGCCGACAAATTCCTGAAACCGTTCGCGTTGCCAGGCGAGGAATGCGAATTTGATTTCGTTGGCGACCGCGAGCGTTGCGTCGCTGGTGCAGGGCTGATTGGCGGCGTTGCGAGAAATCTGTTCGTAGGTGATATCCATCACGGCGGGCATGATGCCGCTTCGCAACAAATCGCCGCGGGCCTGCAGATAAGCGCCGTCCAGCGCCAGTCGCTCGGTTTCAGAAAAAAGCTCACAGCGATCATCAAGCGCGCGGGCGAGGGCGCGTTGGGCAAAGACGTCGCGTTCTGTCTGAGCGTTGGCTGCGGCGCTGGTCAGGACCAGGACCGCCAGAAGGGCCCGCATTGTGTTCTCCGGCGTAAATCCGGGCGAACCTTACTTCCAACCTCTTGATTTGTCGTGAACGCGGCGTCCACGCCATACGCCACGTAATACGAACAGCAATGTCAGAATGAAGAGAATCGCTGCCAGTTCGCGCAACGAGATTTCTGGCAAGCCATACCGGGCCGCCAATGTCGGCGTTCCATCGACCGAATAATCATAGCTGGTGACGCCGTCGGCATCCCAGAGCGCAGCTCGCCCGGCGAGCGCCGACCAATGGGCCGATCGCGATAATATTTCCGAAGCGCGATTAAAACCGGTTTCCTGGGGTGAGGTGAAGCCAGCGATCCAGCGGGTCGGGTTTTGTGGGTCAGTGAATACCGTCGCGACACCCGAAAGTGCCCATTCACCTTCTGCATAGGCGGCCGAGGATAATCGTAGTCCGGAGCGTTGACCGGGCTGCTCTGCCGCTGCTCGAAGAGCCGTTCGGAATTCTACCGGTGCCGAATCAACAAGGCTGCGATCGGACAAGACACCGGTGCCGATAAAGACGAGATGCCGGTTTTCCGGTGCGCGTTGACTGTCGGAGCCATACCAGGAATAGATCCATGCCGTGTCATGCGCGATTGAAGTCCGCGCCATGATCGACAGTGCTGCCAGCCGGCCATCACCATCGGCCTCGGTCACCACAACGGCTGTTTGCGACCCCCTGCCATCTCCAAAGGGCAAGCGCGCCTGGGAGAATTCCCGAAGTGTCGCCCCTTCCGGCTGAATACGTGTGTGTTCTGTGCCGATGGCGGCGGCCGTAAGCGCATCAGCCACCCGAAATACCTGATCGGCCTGGCGTACAGAACGGCTCGCGAATAGGCGGGCTCCGGATTCCAAGTCCTGTTGATGGCGACCGGATATAGTCAAATCGCGCCCGTCTTCGCCACCAAAACGAATTTCAGGGCCTGCGAGCGATGGATCCAGATCGTAGAAGACGCGAATATCCGCATTTTCCGGCGAGGCCACAAATTGCGGGGCTCGTCCCATTCGCATGGCGACGCCTTGCGCGACCACGGCTTCGACCATGATGTCGTTCGGCCGATCGGCGATAAATACATTACTGATCGCTGGAATGTCCGATGCCAGCGCGGCTTCAACTTCACCCAGAGAATTCAACGCATAGGCATCGTCATAACTGACGCGCAGGCGCGAATGTGCGCCGTCCAGTTGCCAGCTTCCGCCCTGATCATGTTCCAGTGCCAGGCTGACGATATTTGTGCCGCTGCGTAGAATATGGCCGGGAAGATCAATTTCGGCGGTGATCGGCATATCCGCCGGCTCGATGCGCACAGCGCGGCTATTGTTCACAACAACTATCAGGGCCGGTGCGTCATCACCGATCGCTGTCAGGCCCAGAAAAAGTCGACCTTCATGGGCGCTGACGGACGGGGCCAGCGAGAATTGCACGAGACCATCTTCGCCTTCCGGTGATATTGGCAGAGTCCCGATTTCATGAATTAAATTGGAAAGGGGGTTTTCCTGCACGAGTGCTGTCGCAGGCTCATCTGCCACAGCCATAGCTGTATTCAGGCCAACGGCTATCGCGAAAACCCAACGCACTACACGTACTATCATGATACGCTCCCCACCCATTTACACTTTATTAAGCAATTGGCGCGCCATCAATCAAAATGAGTCAGATTCGAACAGAAATATGGGTGCAAGCGTTGTTGAGACGCGCACAGGTTGAGGGCGCGATGGGTTTGGTGGTGCGAAAAGGCGATATTGATGCCGGTGCGGTCTTGTTGCAGGTGTCACACCTTGATGGGCGCGCCGATTTTTACGCCCCCGCTACGGATATGGACGGACAGCGGGTCTGGACACGTCCGCTGGGTGTTGAACCGACCGACGACGCACAAATCCGGACATATTGCGCCCGTCGCCTCGACGATGACCCGGACCTGTGGTTGGTGGAAATCGAGGATCGTGCGGGCCGGCATTTTCTGACTGAACCGGTCGAAAACTGAGTTGAGGCTTGCATGCTGGATCGTGGCCCATTAGGTCCGCTCAACACAGCACTGAAAAAGATCTGATATGAGCGCGACATCTTCTGGCGGCGAATGGGCCAACCGGCGCACCTACGCCATTATCTCTCACCCGGATGCCGGTAAAACGACATTGACGGAAAACCTGCTGTTTGCGGCGGGTTCCATCCGCATGGCCGGGCAGGTGCGGGCGCGCGGCGAGAACCGCCGGACACATTCCGACTGGATGAAGATCGAGCAGGACCGGGGTATTTCGGTTTCCGCTTCGGTGATGACCTATGAGCATAAGGGATTGATTTTCAATCTGCTTGATACGCCGGGCCACGAAGACTTCTCCGAAGACACTTATCGGACACTCACTGCAGCTGACAGCGCAATCATGGTGCTGGATGCTGCCAAAGGCGTGGAGCCGCGTACGCTCAAGCTGGTCGAAGTCTGCCGTCTTCGCGACATTCCTATCCTGACCTTCATCAACAAGCTGGACCGCGAAGCTCTGGCGCCGGAAGAATTGCTCGACGACATTCAGGACAAGCTGGCGCTGGATACCGCGCCAATGCAATGGCCCGCCGCGTCGGGAAAACGGTTTGGCGGTGTCATGGATTTGCAGACCGATGAATTCATTCCGTTCAAACCTGAAGACGGCGAACTGGCCTCCGGAACACGAATTCCGGCGGATGCAGTTGAAAAAACACTCTCTCCGGACGTGTTTGCCGAGCTTCAGGAAGGCACGGAAATGGCGCGTCTTCTGTGCCCGGAATTCAAGCCCCAGTCCTTTCTGGAAGGCCATATGACGCCGGTCTATTTCGGTTCGGCCCTACGGCGTTATGGCATTATCGAATTGCTGGATGCACTGGCGGATATTGTTCCCGGCCCGCAAACCGAAAAAGCCATCATCAAGAAAGCCGAGAGCGAAGTGACGCCGGATGGCAAGGAAGTTTCCGGTTTCGTGTTCAAGGTTCAGGCGAATATGGACCCGAACCACAGAGACCGCGTGGCTTTCCTGCGTCTCGCATCCGGGAAATTCAAACGTGGGATGAAGCTGAAGACTGACAAGGGTAAATCCCTGACCGTCTCGTCGCCAATCATGTTTTTTGCGCAGGATCGCGAAATCGCCGATGTCGCCTTTGCCGGTGATGTCATTGGCATTCCCAATCATGGCTTGTTGCGCGTGGGAGACAGTCTCAGCGAGAGCGGTGATATTCTGTTCGCGGGCATTCCGAATTTTGCACCTGAAATTCTGCGTCGGGCCAGACTGGCTGACCCATTGAAAGCCAAGCACTTGAAAAAAGCACTGGAATCCCTTGCCGAAGAAGGCGTCACCCAGTTGTTCCGGCCGGTCATAGGTGGCGATTTCATCGTCGGCGCTGTCGGCCAGTTGCAGATTGAAGTCATGGCGGAACGGGTTTCGGCGGAATACGGGCTGGACGTTACCTTCGAAGCGGCACCGTACGAAACAGCGCGCTGGATGCTGGGCGAGGAGGCCGAGATCGAACGATTTGCGGACCGGCATAAAAGCGCCATCGCGGCGGACATAGATGGCGATCCGGTTTTCCTGGCCAAATCGACCTGGGAAGTCAGTTATTCTGAAGAAAAATGGCCGGATATCAAATTTGTAAAAGCCAAGGAGCGTAATCGATGAGTGCGCAAAACGATGGCGTCGTCGCAACGGTATCATCTCAGGCGAATGAGTTCTGGGCACTGGTTGTGGGTGTCTGGAATACCAGCTTTCTCGGGGCCAGCGTCGGTCAGGGCCTGATCGCCATGCTCGCCATCGCCGCAGCCTTGATGCTGCGTGGTCTGATTTCCCGCTGGATTGTGTCCGCGCTGCGAAAGCTGGCGGAAAAGACATCCAATGGATTCGATGATGCGGTGGTCGAAGCATTGGCGGCACCGCTACAGCTTGTGCCGATCATCATCGGTCTTTTTATTGCGGCGTCGATTCTCGGATATGGCGGGGCGGACACGGTCAGCGCGCGCCTGATCCAGTCATTGATCGCCATCACGATTTTCTGGGCGTTACACAATGCAGTTACGCCGGTGGCACACGGGTTTGACTTCATGCGGCAGGCTTTCACACCGGTTATGATCGACTGGATGACGAAAGCCTTGCGCATTCTCTTTGTCATCGTCGGCGCTGCAGCCGTGCTTGAAATCTGGTCGATTCCGGTCGGACCGATCGTTGCAGGTCTCGGCCTGTTTGGGGTTGCAGTTGGACTGGGCGCACAGGATCTTTTCAAAAACCTGATTGCGGGCGTCCTCATACTGACAGAGCGCCGGTTTTTGCCGGGCGATTGGGTCAAGGTTGACGGCGTGGTTGAAGGTACAGTCGAGAAAATCAATTTCCGGTCGACCGTTGTTCGCCGCTTCGACAAGGGTCCGGTCTATGTGCCGAATTCGAAACTGTCGGATAATGCGGTGACGAATTTCTCTCGCATGACCCATCGCCGGATCAGCTGGGTAATCGGCGTAGAATACAAGTCAACGACAGAGCAACTGGCCTATATTCGCGACAAGACGCTCGAATACGTTCTCAATCATCCTGAATTTGCCAAGCCGCCCGAGGTTACCACCTTCATGCGAGTTGACGCTTTCGGCCCATCGTCGATTGATTTCAAACTCTACGCCTTCACGGTCACGACCAACTGGACAGAATGGTTGCGGATCAAGGAAGCGCTGGCGTTCGAATTGAAGAAAATTGTGCAGGATGCCGGTACCGGTTTCGCCTTCCCGTCCCAAACACTCTATATGGACGATGGTTCGGAAGTGTTTCTGCCACCTGAAATGACAGCCAGTAAAGCCAAGCTTCAACAACCGGAAAATGCGGGCGGCGAAAGTTAGGCAGCTTCCGCGTTTTTCCGCATCATCATGAAACGCAGGGCGCGCTGGGCTTCGCGGTTGGAGAGATCGTCGAATATGCGGCCGTATTCGCGCGCATCGCGTAACGCATCGCCTTTGCCGGCATTACGCATCACACAAAGCGTCACGAAAAGGGCGCGTTCCAAGCCATTGGCTTTGCAGAGCAAGCATAACGGGTCAATGCTCGGGCTATTCAATGCCCGCAGGGCGGTGCCGAAGTCAGTGTCGGTCAATTCAGCCAGTCCGGCTGCGCATCGCATGATCTGGTTTTGTCGCATCAGCTGAATCAACAGGGCGTCGTCAAGCTGGCGACGAAGCTTCATGCCGCTGATGTAGCGCTTGGCCTCGTCGGCGTCCTTGTCATTTGAAAGCCGGGCTTCCAGCCGCTTGTGGGACGCATCGATGGCTTTTTGCAATTCGTCCGGGTCAATGCCGTCAAATTTTTCAAGAATGCGATCACGCAACCGGGTTTCAACGACCGTCATCAAATCGTTCAGCAAATCGGTTGGCGTTTCTTTTCGGCTGACGAGGGGCGCATGCAATTCCGCATTGGTTTCGGCCCGCTCGGTGATGGTTTCAAAAGCGGAGCGGGAAATTTTCGCGCCGGAATTTTTGACCAGCGAAACCACGGTTTCATCATCACCGCGACGCACAATCGATTCAGAAACACTTTCAGGCACAGACGGGCGTTGAGTCAGCATTTTCAAATGCGCCTGACTCTGGTTTTCTGCAATGGCGACCAGATCGGCTTCGGAAAGGGCCTGGGATTTTTTCAGAATAGGCCCGGCGACCTCGATCACATCCCTAGCCAGTTGCAGGACCAGCCCCCGGGGTGCGCCCGGAATATCGGCAAACCGTTCGGCCAGTTCTTCGCGGGCATCAACAGCCGTGTCTTCGGCCAGGCGCGAGAGCACATGATCGTATTGGCTGAATTCCGCAGAGCTTTGTTCGGGTACATCGTCAAAAAAGAGGTCAGTGACGTCGCGCAAGAGTTCACGGCGTCGCTCGCTCGACTTTTCTTTCGCGAGATCAACCAGCTTGTGAAGATTGGATTGTACCGCCATGAAGCCCACCGCACCTGTCTGTCTGTTACAGATATCGGAAAGGGGTAAAGAAACGGTGGCCGCTTTTGGTTAAAACCTGACGCGAATCCGGCATTGCGCAGGCGCAGCTACGGCGATAGGCAGTGGCCACTCGGTATGGGGGAGGTGAGACATGAATGATGACTCCAGCAAAAACTGGCGAGAAACGCTGGTCGGGTTTGTTGAAACACCGGTTTTTCGCCATTTTGTGACGACCATCATTCTGTTGAATGCCATTACGCTGGGGCTCGAAACCTATCCGGTCGAAGCGGATTGGCTGGCGCGGCTGATCCCGATCGCCGATGCCGTGATCGTCTCGATCTTCGTTATTGAACTGACCCTGAAAATTATCGCTTACGGACCCCGGTTTTTCAAATCCGGCTGGAATTGGTTCGATTTGATTATTGTCGGCGTGTCGCTCTTTCCCGACGCCGGAGCGTTCACCGTCTTGCGGGCCATGCGTATTCTGCGGGTATTCCGCCTTTTTTCCGTCATACCCGACATGCGCAAGGTCATCGAGGCCTTGATGAAAGCCATTCCCGGCATGGGCGCCATTCTCGCCGTGCTGGCCCTGATGTTCTACGTATCGGCTGTCATGGCGACCAAGCTGTTTGGCGGAGCGGAGCCGCTATTTGAAACGCTCGGTGCGTCAGCCTTCACCCTTTTCCAGGTCATGACATTGGAAGGCTGGGCCATGGATGTTGCCCGCCCGACCATGGAAACCCAGCCCTTTGCCTGGCTTTTCTTCCTGATTTTCATCGTGCTGACGAGCTTCGCGGTGCTCAACATGTTCATCGCCGTGATTGTGGATTCGCTGCAATCCAAACATTTTGACGACGAGGAAGAGCGGGCTGCCAAATCAGAAGCCGAAGCCCAGTCGGACCGGGATTTGTTGCAAGCTGAACTGGCGGCTATCCGCGCGGAGTTGCAGGCCCTCCGGGCCGAGATCAAGTCCTAGGGAATGGCGTCGACTTCCGCATCGAATGCATTGCGGAGATCGGAATAGAAGGCCGCCAGTCTTTCCTCATGCTCGCTCCTTTCCCGGGGCGCGGGCGCCGAGAGTAGACGGATAGGCAGGTCTTCATGCGCAGCCAGCATGAAATCGCGCCAGATGCGTGCGGGCAAACCGCCGCCAGTGACGTTGCGCGTCGGCGTATCGTCGTCATTACCCACCCAGACGCCAGCGACATAATCGGCCGTGTAGCCCATGAACCAGGCATCGCGGAAAGACTGACTTGTGCCGGTTTTGCCTCCCGCCGGGCGATCAGGAAGGCGCGCATTGGCGCCGGTACCGTTCTGGACGACATCCTGAAGCATGGTGGACAGTGTCAGTACATTGCCTTCCTCGACGGTGCGTTCAGATTCGATATCCGGATTCTCCCACAAAATTTCGCTGCGTGAATTGGTGATACGCATCAGCAAGACCGGCCGGTTACGCATGCCGCTATTGGCAATTGTGGCATAGGCCGAGGTCAGTTCGAGCAGCGTGACCTCGACGGCGCCTAGCGCCAGCGCTGGCAGGGGAGGGAGCTCGGTTTCAATTCCCAGGCGCCCGGCCATGTCGACCAGGGCTTCGGGACCGACATCGGCGCCGATCTGGGCGGCGACGGTGTTGATCGAGCGGCGTAAAGCCTCCTGCATGGACACGCGTCCGCGGTAATTGCCGCCAAAATTGCGGGGCTGCCAGCCCTCCAGATCCACCGGCTCGTCCTGATAGGGGGTGTAAGGTGAGGCACCCGATTCGAGCGCTGCCAGAAACACAATCGGTTTGAAAGCGGACCCGGGTTGCCGGTGCGCTTGAGCGGCACGATTAAACTGGCTTTCGAGATAATTCCGTCCGCCGACCATGGCGCGTACGCCGCCATCCGGGGCCAGTGCGACAAGCGCGGCTTCGCCGGCATTTTCGGCTTCACCTTCGGCGTCCATTCGTGCTGTCACCGTCTGATAGGCGATTTCCTGCAATTCCGGATCAATAGAGACCTGCAGGATGACGTCGGATGGTAATTCGCAGATCGCTTCCCGCGCCTCCTGCACAGCGAGATCAAATACGTGGCCGTAAATAACCGGATCGCGACGTTCTTCTGGTTCAAGTGTCACAGGAATGGCCGGGTCTGCAATGGCTTCGTCGCGTTGTTCTGTCGAGATGAAGCCGGCTTCTTCCATGGCATACAATACGATTTGCGCGCGCGCTTGCGCCGCGATCAGATTGCTGGTCGGGTCAAGGCGACTTGGCGCTTTTGGAAGCGCCGCCAGCATTGCCGCTTCTGCCAAGGTCAATTCGGCGGCGGATTTCTGGAAATAACGGAGCGCGGCGGCTTCGACACCATAGGCACTGGCACCGAAATAAATGCGATTGAGGTAAAGTTGAAGAATTTCGTCCTTGGACAGGAGCCGCTCCAATTGCAAGGCGAGGCGCATTTCCTGGATCTTGCGACGCATGGAGCGTTGCGGCGTCAGCACCAGATTCTTGACCAGCTGCATGGTAATTGTGGACCCGCCCTGAACCGTGGCTCCGGCGCGGAGATTAGCCATGACGGCGCGGGCTGCGCCTTGCACATCAACACCGGAATGTTCGTAAAAGCGGCGATCCTCGATGGCGATGAAAGCCTGTGCAATGTGTGGCGGCAATTCGTCGAGGCGAACCGGGGCACCATAAAGCGGGCCGCGCACATCAATCAGCGCACCGTGCCGGTCCAGCAATGTGACGGAATGTTCGCGCCGGACATCCCATAATTCGGCCAGGTTTTCGGGCAATTCCGGCATATCCGAAAAGGCCCATCGCCAGAATGTGCCACCAACAATGCCGCCCAGAACCACCGTTACAGCAAGCGCGATTGTTGCGAACCACGCTATGCGTTCGCGGCGGCGCCGTTTCTCGGCTAGAAGGTCGGCTCTGAATGGCGTCATGTCGGCGTCCTGCGCGCATTTGCCCGCATAAAGTGGCGAGTTTCAGGCCTAATGTCCAAAGCCCCGTTCTGGAAAGTGAAAACTCTGAAAGAGATGACCCGTGAAGAATGGGAATCGCTGTGTGATGGTTGCGGAAAATGCTGCCTCATTCAATTGCAGGATGAAGATGGTGATCGTGTTTTTACCTCGCTTTCGTGCAAGCTCTATGACGGTGCGAGCGGAAAATGCCGCGATTATAAAAACCGGTCCGTGCGGGTGCCGGACTGTGTTGTGTTGACGCCGGACAATGTAGGTCAACTGGAATGGATGCCGCGCACCTGTGCCTACAGGTTGGTTCACGAAGGCGGGGAATTGCCCGATTGGCACCCTCTGGTGACGGGCGATCCGCAATCAACTTTCAAGGCCAATATGTCGGTGCGCGGTCAGGTGACCAGCGAGTTGCGCGTCGAAGACGACGATTTTGAACGCTTCATCCGCGACTGGCCGGGTGAAAACGGGGATAGGTGAGCGTCTATCTATATTTGAAAATGTTATAAATCTCTCAAATTCAAATGTTTATATAATTTGTCGGAAAAACGATCCGGAGCGCGCGGTGCCGGGCTATAAATCGACATGGTCGGAAAAGTGAAGGCGCGGCGGTTGAGCCGCGCGGACTGGGAAATGTTGCTCCGGCAATATGAGGCCGGAAATTGTGTAGGCGATATCGCCCTCGCAACCGGGCTGACGGAAAGTTGGGTACGACATAAACTCTGGAAACATGCGAAAGACGAGCCTGCACTGCGGGCGCACCATCACATGGAGGCGCTGCGACGGGAATTGATCCGGGCCGAGGCTGAATTGCTGAACGGCAATGGCGACAAGGCCGTCAAACAGATGCGGGCACTGAACATGCTGGTGAAACTGGAAAAAGAACTGCAGCGGGCCTCACGCCCCGAGCATACGCCTGTGTCGGAGGCTGAGGATATTGCAGACGTCAGGGCCGAGATCGAACGCAGATTTGATCGTCTCCGCGCCGCGCGCGAGGCAAAACAGCTTTCTGAGCGGGATGACGGATGCGGAACTTCGAACGCTGATC
>BQJI01000068.1 GCA_021604625.1 Hyphobacterium sp.
TACGCAGAATAGTCACGTCTTTGTTCTGACTTCAGGACAGGCAAACGGCCGTCGGATCATCCGGCGGCCGTTTTCTTTTGGGCTCTATTCGCCCGCCATCTCCGAGCGAACCCGCACCGCCGTGGCCGGAAAATCGGTGAAAACCGCATCCACACCTAACGCATACAGCGCGCGAAGCTCGTCCTCGACCGTTTCGCCCACCAGCGGCTCGCGATCATCGCGCACCGTCCAGACATGAATATCCAGATCCAGAGCATGCGCAGCTTCCAGCAATCCGGTCGACGATCCATCCGGATTTAAAAGCAATGCCTTGTTCGCGCCCAGCCCGTCGGCAAATTGCGCCACCACCTCCAGCGGATAACCATTCATATCGCCGCCCGGTTCATCCGGAGAGGAATACAGCATGGCCAGTCTGACCGGCGCCACGGCATTCATGCGGATCAGAAATCCGGCATCAAAGGATTGAACGACGACAGCTGCGTCCGCTGAAAACAGATCGTGATCAAGCAGGGCCTGATTGAGCAATGGCAAAGGGTCGAGCCCGGCTGCGGCGAATTCCTCGGGGTGTTTCACTTCCGGTTCGACGCCAATCACGCAGGCACAATCCACCTCGGCCTCATCAATCAGGTTCAGTATTTCCTCGAAAGTGGGAATGTCGAATTGCCCGTCAAAGGCGGTATCCCGGCCCGGCTGCGGCTGCACAGCCCGCAATGTGCGCAATTCCTCCAGCGTGAAATCAAAGACCCACCAATCCGTGCGGCCCAGAAATTCGCGTTGCCGATCCGCAAATTCGGGATGGTCGGCGACATTGGTCGTCGTCGAGAGATAACCGTCATGGCGCGCCACCAGCACGCCATCTGCCGTGACCACCAGATCGGGCTCGAAAACATCCGCGCCTTGCTCGATCGCAAGCGCATAGGCTTCCAGCGTGTGTTCAGGCCTGTCACCGCTGGCTCCGCGATGCGCAATGACCAGAGGAGGATTGCCATCCCGTGTGTTCCACGACACCTCATCGACCGGTGCCGAACACGCCATCACGCTCAGACCGACTAGCAATAACACTGCGCGCATCTCATATGTCCCCTATACCTGTGAGGCAGAATAGCCCGTCTTGGTGCAAAAGGGGAATAGGAATGAGCGAACCCACACGTTTTGACAGATTGGCGTTGGCCGCCGGTCGGTATGGCGAAGCCAGCCTCGATAATTACGCGCTGGTACGGTCACTCGCCGAACGCATCGGCTCCGGATTTTGCAAATATCTCGGCGATGACAAGAAATGCGTGCATCTGGTCCCGCCAGAAGGGCCGTTCACGCCCATGGATCATGGCTCGGGCGCGTTTTCGGTCTCGGGAAAAGGGTTTTTGCCACTCGGGGCCATCCGCTTCGGACTGGCGGTCCGGGTATCGGAAACCGGCGACTGGATTCGCATCGTCATGTCGGCGGAGAAGGAAGGTCCGGATCTCGATGTCGCCATTCTCGGCGGCGAGAATTTTGCTTTCCGCCTGCCGATCACCGAAGATCGGCTGCAGGAATTCTACGCCATATTGTTCAAATACCTTACCGACTGGTTTGATGATCAGGCCAATCACTATGCCAATGGCAGCTATGGCGGCGGGCCGATGGGGTTTGAATTCACCCATTCCGACAATGGCGATGGCTAATCTGACATCGCTTCAATCAATTCCATCGCTTGCGTGACATCTGAAAATTGCGACTGGAACCAGCTGACGGCATCGCCCATTTCCAGCGGCTGGAGGCCAAGCGCGCTGGCAGCGGCCAGACCCGTCGACGCGGCAGTGCCCAGAATGGCCGTCGAGACACCGCGACGGCGCATCACGAATCCGGCGACATGGCGCAGGCCGGTAAACAGCCATTTTGATCCGAAAGCCCGCACCGCACCGCCTATAATCAAGGCCGCACCGGCGGAGACGAACACGACGTCCATTTGCGTTGGTAGATAATCCATTTCAACCTCCCCTGTTGGAGATGGCAGAAAACACCCGACCTGCTGAGCGCAAGCTGAAACCCGCACTCATCCGGCATTCATATAGCGCTAGTCCGGGTCGACGAAATTACCGCCGGGCGGAGAACCGGAGCAATAGGGCCAGTTCGGATCGCCCGGACCATTGCCTTCACACGTCGATGGTCGGCCTTCATATGGCGTGATGCATCCCGACAGGGCGAGCGCCCCGGCGGTCGCCAGAATAATAACGCTGATACGCTTCAACATGAGATCCCCTCTCGGCCCCGGCTGGCGAGGCAAATCCATGGTGCGACAGGGTTTGCGGCGGCGCAAGGGCAGCTTCATAAATTTCGCCACATTCACGCCGCCTTAACGCCGTCAGGCGATCAAGCTTCTGAGGTTAGTAAACCTCCAACCCAATTGGAGAGACGGGCATTTGAGCGGCAATCGCAAACCCCCCGCGCCCTGGCGTCGTCGCCAGACGCCTTCGCGCCGCCCGGCCCGGAAAAACGGATCCGGTTTCAGCTGGATGCGCCTGATATTTTCGGTTGGCGTCATTGGCTTCATGGCGGCAGCCGCCTTTGTCGTTGCCATCACCCGCGATCTGCCGAATGTCTCGGATATCGTTCTGGCCCAGCCCCGGCTTGGCGGCGAGGTTTATCTCGATCGCGACGGGCAGGTGATCGCCCGCAGGGGTGCCAGCCGCGGCGCCTCGCTGAGCGTATCCGAATTGCCGGATTATCTGGTCGATGCCGTGTTGAGCGTCGAGGATCGGCGTTTCTACAACCATTCCGGGGTCGATCTTCGCGGTATCGCCCGTGCCATGCTGGCCAATGTGCGTGCCGGCCGTGTCGTGCAGGGTGGCTCGACCATCACCCAGCAGCTCGCCAAGAATCTGTTTTTGACCTCGGACCGGACATTTGTCCGCAAAATCCAGGAAATGGTGCTCGCCTGGCAATTGGAACAACGTTTTTCCAAGGACGAAATTCTCGCCCTCTATCTCGACCGGGTCTATTTCGGCGCAGGCGCATATGGCGTCGAAGCCGCCGCCCAGCGCTATTTCGGCAGCTCTGCCCGCCATGTCGAGCTGGGCGAAGCCGCACTTCTCGCTGGATTGCTGAAAGCCCCGTCGCGCTATTCACCCGCCAATGATCTGGAACGCGCCGCCGCGCGGGCCACCGTCGTGCTCGATCTGATGTTCGAAACCGGGCGTATCACCGAGGATGAACGCATCGAGGCGGCCCAAACCCCCATTCGCGTCGCCCGCGCCGCATCCACACCCGGCTCTGGCTATTTCATCGACTGGATCGAATCCGAAGCCCGCGAACGCGCCGGGGATCGCGAACTGGATATTGTCGTCTTCACAACGCTGGATATCGATGCCCAGCGCGCTGCGGAGGACGCAGTCCGCACCGTTATGACCAATCCGGAAACCGCGCGCGGCGCGGATCAGGCCGCACTTGTGGCGTTGTCGGGCGATGGGGAAATCCGCGCCATGGTCGGCGGTATCGATTATGCGACCAGCCCCTATAACCGCGCTATTCTCGCCCGCCGACAACCCGGCTCGGCCTTCAAGGCCTTTGTCTATGCCGCCGCTTTTGAAGGGGGGTTACGACCCGGCGATGTCCGCGATGACATGCCGGTTTCGTGGGGAAACTGGTCGCCGGAAAACTATAATGGCCGCTATTCCGGACCGATGACGCTGGAAACTGCCTTTTCCCGATCCTCGAACGTGGTCGCTGCGCGCGTCGCCGAGGAAACCGGGCATGGTTTTATTGCCCAACTGGCCCGGCGTCTGGGCATTGAAAGCGAGATCCGCGTCGACCGCTCCATGGCGCTCGGTTCATTTGAAGTCACGCCGATCGAGCTGGCAACGGCCTATACCGCGTTCGCCAATGGTGGCCGCCGTGCCCATTCGCACGCCATCGAACGGATCGAGACCGTCGAGGGCGAAGTGTTGTGGCAACGCGACGCGCCGCCTGTGGAAACGGTAATGGACCAGCGCACCCTGTCGTGGATGCGCCAATTGCTCGAAACCACGGCCCGGTCAGGCACAGCGCGTTTTGCCGCAACGCCCGGCACCATCACCGGCGCCAAGACCGGCACCACAAATGATAATCGTGACGCCTGGATTGCCGGATATACCGGCGGATTGACCGCCGCTGTCTGGGTCGGCAATGACGACTTCACGCCCACCGATCATGCCGCCGGTTCCGGCCCGCCTGCCGCTATTTTTCGCGCTTTTATGGGCACCGCACCGTCGGAAGCTGCCATCCCCGCACGCTATGTCGAACCAGAGCCGGTGGAAGAAGAAGAGGAACGCGATCCGATCTCGTCCCTCTTGTCGCGCATAGGCGTCGGCGGATAGCCTTATCATCGTCATTTTTATCGCTATTGTCGGCATCAAACGGCACAGAAACGCCGCACGCCAACTCATTTTCGGGGACCTTTTATGAAAAACGCACTGATTATTTCCGTATCCGCACTCGCGCTCGCCGCCTGCGGTGGCGAATCCGCTACGGAAAACGGCACACAGATTACCGAGGTCGATGAGGCCACAGCCTCCAGCGCGCTGGACGCGCTTCACCTTGCCAGTTCCGGCGATGGGGCCGTCAGCTGGCAATCGCGGACCTTTGACGATGGAATCTATACCTTCACCGGCGTCTCGTTCGAATTTCCCGATGATGGAGACGATGAAGACGAGGACGATGACGGCGTTGTAAAGAATGACGAGACCGGTGAAGCCGAAATTTCGAACGACGCGGTCGATACCGTCAACGCCGAGACCATGATTCTCGCCGGACCGCGCTTTGACGCCGACGGAAATGTCATTTTTGACCAGCTGTCAATCGTCGGCATCGGCCTTGCCGATAGCGACGACGAGGTCAGCGGCACGATTGGCCGTTTTGTTGTCGAATCCCCCAACGCCGTCATGGCCGCAGCTATTGCGGACGGGTTTTCCGGTGAAAATGTCGACGATGACGACATGAATGAGAATGACTGGACCTACGGTCTGCTGGCAATCGAAGGCCTCTCCATCAGTGGCAGCGAGGATGGCAACACATTCACCGCAGCGCTCGATCTGTTGTCGTTGTCCGAAGTGGCCCAACACTCTATTGGTCGCTTCGAGCTCAGCAATCTGGTCATCGAAGGCACGGATGACGAGATCGGTATAATCGATATCCGTCTTGACGAAATGTCGGCCGACGGGATTGGCGAGGCTCTGACCTATCCGTTCGCCGCCCAGTTCGCGATAATGAATGCTGTTCTGGACGACGATACACCGGATGAGGACATCACCTCCGAAATGCCTGAAGTTCCGGAAGATTTCGATCCGCTGAATGCCTATGAGCACGCGGCCATTCGCGGGCTTGATGTCAATGTTGGCGGCGTCACGGTGACGATGGAATCCCTGACGGCCGATGTCGAGAATGACGGCAATGAAGTGCGCTATGCCAGCACAATGACGCCGTTGATTATCGCGCCGGACACCAATTATCCGCTCGGCGCACAGATGGCGATGGGCCTTGGTATGCTTGGCTATCAACAGCTTGAGATCGTTTCCGGCGGTGCGTCAGTTTACGAACGCGATGCCGACCGCGCCTTCACGACTGAAGAGAATTATCTCGAATTGCGGGATGGATTCCGGGTCGAGGTCGAGAGCGATGTCTCAGGCCTGATCGCCTATTCCATGGCAGCGCTTGAAATGGGCTATACGATGGATGAGCCCGACCCCGAGCAAATCTTCGCCATGCTGGAGCCTCTGGTGCTGAACAGCTTCGTGTTCCGCCTTGAGGATATGTCGCTTCTGGACCGCGCCCTGACAGCTGCGTCAGCCGCACAAGGCATGCCCAAGGAGCAATTACGCCAACAGGCCGGCGCAATGATCACGCTCGGCACAATGGCCGCTCCGGCTGAAATCCCGCGCGCGCTAGTCACCCAGTTTTCAACCGCCATGACCAGCTTTGTTGCCAACGGTGGCACGGTGGAATTCCGGATCGAGCCGGAGACACCGGTCAGCGTCGGGGAAATCATCGCACAGGCCGAAGCCGGCACGGTGGATGTCGAGGCGCTGGGCATTTCTGTCACCGCGATTGCGCCGGAAGGCGACGACTAGCGCGACAGGCGCAAAACCGAGCCGTCATAGGCATCGGTCAGCACATAGACGCTGCCATCCGGTGCGGTGCGAACATCCCGCATCCGGGCGTTCAGTTCTCCCAGAATTACGGTCTGCCCCCCGGGCAGGCCGTTTTCATTTAACGACACGATGCGGACATGGCCGGACGGCGTATCGGCATCGCCGGGCTGCAGGGTCGCCACCAGCAAATTTCCTTCCCATTCGGAAAACATCTCGCCGCGATAAAGCGTCATACCCGCCGGTGCGATGGAGGGTGTCCACACCAGAACCGGATCACGCATGCCGGGATAGGTATCGTACGGGCTGATAATCGCGCCGGAATAATCAATTCCGAACGTCGCAATCGGCCATCCATAATTGACGCCCGGTTCTATGATATTGATTTCGTCGCCGCCGCGCGGGCCGTGCTCGTGGGAGATGATCCGGCCGGCCTCCGCGTCATACAGAATGGCTTGCGGATTGCGATGCCCGTAGGAATAGACGCCCGGCGCGCCATTTTCGATGACCGGATTATCATCCGGCAGTGCGCCGTCATCATTCAGCCGGACAATCATGCCCAGATGATTGGACGGATCTTGCGCCTCTTCGCGATAGTCGAACCCTTCGCCAATGGTTACAACAAAGGTTCCATCCGGCAGAAAGGCCATCCGACCGGCATAATGCGCATCGGTGGCCTTGTTGATATTGGCTTCAAAAATCGTTTCGACAACCGACAGGGCGCCATCGACATAGCGACCCCGTGCAATCGCCAGCGCATTCGCCCGGCGATACCCTGTGGCATAGGTCAGATAGACCCAGGGATGGGTCGCAAACTCCGGGTGAAGAACGACATCGAGCAATCCGCCCTGACCCGCCACATAGGCCTCCGGCGTGCCCGAGACCGGTGCAGTCTGCAGCCCGTCTTCGGTGATCAGGCGCAATCGCCCGGCCCGTTCGGTCACCAGAAGATCACCATTTGGCAGAAAGGCCAGCGACCACGGATGTTCCAGACCTGATGCGACGACGTCGATCTCGCCGTCGAACACCGTATTGGGCAAGCGATCCTGCGCCGCCGCAGACGCCGTCAGAATCAGAGCCGCAAAAACAGAACGAAACCACATAGTGTCACCCTTGAAGGCATGCGTTAGAGTCTGCACCAACGATAACGTCTGAAACGGATTTGAACATGCCCGGCTGGATCAGAATAATGTTGGCCTATATCGCCGCCGTACTGGCGGGCGGTCTGCTGACGACGATTCTCTCCACACAGGTCGTCTTGCAATATCTGGTGAATGCCGGTGCAAACATGCCATTTGGGGCGCGTCTGGACGCGACATTGGCCGATCTGACCGGTTTTGCACCGACCCTGATTGCACTGACTGCCATCGGTTATCTGATCGCCTTGCCCCTTGCCGGCCTCATCTCGCGCTGGATTGGGGGCCTCCGAACGTTCGGATACGCTGCTTCCGGCTATGTCACCATCATGGTGATGATTCACGCCATCGAGGTTTTTTACCAGGCCATCCTGGCCTCGACGATCACGCCCATCGGCTCCGGGCGTGACTTCTGGGGCTTGCTCATTATCGGCATTGGTGGTGCAGCAGGCGGGTTGGTTTTTGCCAAGCTTGCGCCCCGGCGGCGCTAGGCCTTCCGGCCCTTCTCTTTCATGAATGTCTTCATGCGTGGCGCGATTTCCTTTTCAAACCGGCTGCCATTGAAGACCCCGTAATGCCCGACTTTCGGCTGCACCCAGTCAATGCGGATTGATTCCGGAATGTTGGAGCAAAGATCATGCGCGGCCTGTGTCTGGCCGATGCCCGAAATATCGTCATTTTCGCCCTCGACCGTCATTAGAGCGATATCCGTGATTTTGGACGGGTCAACGATACGGCCATTGTGTTCAAACGCGCCGCGCGGCAATTTATGCTCCTGGAAAACATCCTTGATCGTTTGCAGGTAGAATTCCTCGGTCAGATCCATCACCGCCAGATATTCATCATAGAATTGGCGGTGCTTGTCGGCGCTGTCGCCATCTTCCTCGACCATATGGTTAAAGAATTGCCAGTGGGCATCGACATGCCGCTCCCAATTCATCTGCATGAAGCCGGAAAGTTGTAAAAAACCCGGATAGACGCGGCGCATCGCACCCGGAAAATTTGCCGGAACAGTATGAACCGCATTCTGCTCGAACCATTCAAAAGGTTTTTCTTCGGCCAGCTTGTTGGGTACGGTCGGCGACAGCCGCGCATCAATTGGCGATCCCATGAACGTCATGGATGCCGGGCGCAGCTCGTCCCCATCCTCTGCCATCAGGGATATGGCGGCGAGCGTCGGCGGACCCGGCTGGCAAACAGCCACGACATGCACGCTCTCGCCAGCCGCGCGGATCATGTCGGCCACGTGATCAACAAAATGATTGAGGTCAAACCGGCCGTCCGAAATCGGCACCATGGCGGCATCAACCCAGTCGGTGATATAGACCTCGCTGTCCGGCAGGAAGGTTTTTACCGTTCCGCGCAGAAGCGTCGCAAAGTGTCCGGACATGGGCGATACCAGCAACACTTTGGGCTGGTTTTTCGGCGCGTTCTCGCGCTTGAAATGCACCAGATTGCACCAGGGCGACGACCAGACAGTCTCCGGCGTCACCGCCACCGTCTTTCCATCGATTTCGGTGGTCGGCAATTCCCAGTCCGGCTTGCCGTAATTGCGGGTCATCGATTCGAACAGATCGGCAGCGGCCGCAGTGGTTCTCCCGGCCAGCGTGTCACCCATTGGATTCCAGGGTGCACGCAGGGTTCGTCGCGTTGCATTTGCGGCGGCGCGCCAGGGGCCCATCGCCAGTTTGCTGAACTCGAACATGCTGTAGAGCATGGGGATACCTCTTTACGTCCGCGCAAAAATTATCGCGGGTTTTCCTCAAGGAAGTCTTGTAGCGCCGACGCCATCCGGTCCGGTGATGTACCGTGCGCAAAAACACTGTGAAATTCACCGCTTCGGTCCATCAGGTAGATGATAGAGGAGTGGTCCATAGTATAGCTGTCTTCCGGCGCGCCTTCTTCGAGTGCGCGGCGATAAACCACCCGATAGGCCGACGCGACATCGGCAATCTGTTCCGGCGTTCCGGTCAGACCGGTCAGGCCTTCGGGAAAGGCCTGACTGGCCACATATTGGGCCAGTTGCTCCGGCGTATCGCGTTCCGGATCGACGGTAATCAAAACGGTCTGGAATTCATTGCGCTGCGCATCAGTCAATTGATCCAGCGCCGAAGCCATGATCTGCAGCGAGAACGGGCAGATATCCGGACAATAGGTGAAGCCGAAATAAATCAGCATGGGCCGACCGGCAAAATCAGCGTCGGTGACGGTCGCACCATTATGATCCATCAGCGTGAACGGCCCGCCGATATCGGCCCGCCCGGTCGAGGTCACGTCGCCTGATCGGGCTTGCGGGCGCGCATCCAGCGCCATCAGCACCGCAAACACCAGAATCAGTGCGCCAAGTCCCGCGGCCAGCGGAATCAACCAGATAGGGATGCCTGAACCTTGCTTCACGCCTGCTCCTGATTTCCGGACAGGGAAGATGAACCCGTCAGACAGATTGTGCAATGCAACAATGTGTAATCCATGTGGCGTGTCGGTGCGCCGCGCGATATAGACTGGAGCCATGCCGACGACCTATGATCTCACCGAAGATACGCCGCCGCCCGGCGTCGCGCCCTTCTTTGGCCGCGTCCGGTTGCGGACGCTGATTGTCCTGCGCTGGCTGGCCGTCTTCGGACAGGCTGCGACCTTGCTATTTGTCAGCCTGGTTCTGGAATTTGACGTGCCGCTGGCGCTTTGCGGCGCCGTTGTCGCCGCCAGCGCCACCCTCAATCTCGGCCTCATCGTCTCGCGCGATATTCAACGCCTGATGTCCCATGGGGAAGCCTTTATCCAGCTGGGTTTCGATGTCCTGCAACTGGCCTTGCTGCTCCTGCTCACAGGAGGGCTGCAAAACCCCTTTGTGGTAATGCTTGTCGCGCCGGTCACAATTGGCGTTGCTGCTCTGCCGCCGCGCTATGCATTGGGATTGGCGGCGACGGCGCTTGTCAGTCTCGGGGCCATGTCCCTCATCGCCCTGCCCTTGCCGTGGGTTCGCGGCGAAGCGCTACACCTGCCGCCGCTCTATGTCGCCGGACTGGCTGTCGCGTTCGTCATCGCTGTGGGCTTTACCGCCGCCTATGCCTGGCGCATCGGACGCGAGGCCAAACGTATGGGTGCCGCGCTCGCAACCGCACAATCCATCCTCTCGCGTGAACAGAAATTATCGGCGGTTGGCTCCCTCGCAGCCGCCGCTGCACATGAATTGGGGACGCCGCTTGCGACGATCCAGTTGACCGCCAGGGAAATTGCCCGCGAAGCAAAAGATGACGTGCTGAAAGAAGATGCCGAATTGCTGGTGTCGCAGGCCAAGCGCTGCCGCGACATTCTCCAGCGCCTGTCGGTTCAGCGCGAAGCCCATGACAAAATGCACGACCGCATGGCCTTTCAGGATGCGCTTGATGAAATCTCTGGCCCACTACGCGGTCTTGGCGCTTCGGTCACGTTACGCGCGGCGGGCGAGGGCGAGCC
>BQJI01000069.1 GCA_021604625.1 Hyphobacterium sp.
GCGTCTCGCCTCTGCGGGTCTTGATCCGCGTGCCCATTTCAAGGCGATAGGGTTGAATCCGGTCGAGCGGACGCAAGAGTCCATAAAGCCCCGAGAGTATCCGTAAATGATCCTGCGTCCATGTCAGGCTGTCGGGATCGAGCGTTCTGGCATCCAGGCCGCGATAGACCTCACCCGAGAAAGTCAGAAGCGCAGGATTTCCAGCGGTGTTCTCTGGGTCAAATGCGCGAAAGCGCTCATAATTGAGCTGGGCCAAATCGTCCGACAAACCCATCATCTGCTTGATTTTGGCGCGGGTCAGGTTGCGCGTCGTTTTGGACAGAATTGCTGCGCGCGCCAGTAATTCCGGCTGCGTGGGCGCAGGGCTCGGCGCGTCTTCGAAATTCATCAGCTTGGCAGGCGATAATAGAACGATCATGGCAACCTCCTGACGTCTGATCTAGGCCGCGTCGCCACGAGATTAAAGAGGGCGCGTTCAGTGTCGCGGAATCAGGACACGCGGATTCATGATGCCGTGCGGGTCCAACGCGGCCTTGATGGTGCGCATCAATTCCACTTCCAGCGGACGTCTGGCTGCCAGTTCGGCGGCCTTTAGAGTTCCCACGCCGTGTTCGGCCGCTATAGACCCGCCATAGGACTGGACGAGGTCGTAAATGGCGTCGGTCGCTGCGGCGCAGGATGACAGGAAACCATCGCCCGCGCCGGGGTCTTTGTGCGCCACATTGAAGTGGACATTGCCGTCGCCGACATGGCCGAAAGCTATCACATTTGCGCCCGGCACCATTTTTTCAGCCAGTGCTGTGCCTTCGGCGATAAAGGCGGCGATTTTGGATACCGGAATGGACACGTCGTGTTTCGCCGCTTTGCCATGCGCCTTTTCGGCTTCGGCGATCGGTTCGCGCAATTGCCACAAGGCCAACGCTTGTGTTTCGTTTTCCGCTATTGTTGCGTCTTGTACGAGATTGCGCTCGAAAGCGGTTTCGAGTGCGGATTCCATCGCAAGGCGGCCTTCGCCGATACGTCCAGCGCCAATTTCCAGCAGCGCATACCAGGGATGTGGCGCGGTCAGTGGATCGCGTGCCCCCGGAATATGATCCAGAACCATTTGCATGGCGTTTCGCGGAATAAGCTCAAGCGCTGACAGTGCGCCACCGGAGGTTGATTTTGCGAGGCCCAGCAATTCGACGGCCGCTGCGGGCGATGGGAGTCCGGCAAATGCGACACAGGTTTCGGCAGGCCGGGGGAATAGCTTCAGGGTCGCGGCCGTCACAATGCCGAGCGTGCCTTCTGCGCCGATCAATAATTGTTTGAGGTCATATCCGGAATTGTCTTTTCGCAGGCCGCGCAATCCATTCCAGATCCGGCCATCCGGCAGCACCGCTTCAAGGCCCAGCACCAGATCGCGCATCATGCCGTATCGCAGGACATGAACACCGCCGGCATTGGTGGATATCAATCCGCCTATGCTGGCCGAGCCTTGCGAGCCCAGGCTAAGCGGGAACAGGCGGTTTTGTTCAGCGGCGATGTTCTGGATGTTTTCGAGAATGCATCCGGCTTCGATTGTGATGGAATCGTTCGCGGTATCGATATCCCGCACCCCGTTCATCCGCGACAGCGACAGCAAAACCTCGCCTCGCGGAACCGCGCCGCCGACCAGGCCGGTATTTCCGCCTTGCGGTGTGATGGCGATGCCTGCTTTGACGCAGATCGCGACTGCGTCGGACACGTCTTGCGTCGATGACGGCTTCAACAGGATGGGCGTTTCGCCCTGCCAACGCCCGCGCCAGTCGCGGCTTTTGACGGCGATTTCCTCCGCATCCTCGCTCCAGCCTTTCGGCCCGAGAACCGCCTTGAGTTCGGATAGTGTTTCGGGCGACATCAGTTGGTATTCCTTGGTGCGGCTGCACGGATCAATCGGTCATTAATGGCTTCGCCGAGACCTTCATCGGGAATCGGCGCGACAGCAATACCCGGCGCACCACTTGCGTCCAATTCCCTGAGATATGCGAAGAGGTTTGCCGCCGCTTCGGCGAGGTTTCCGGTTGGCGAAAGGTTGAGGCGGGTCCCCGCAACGGGTCCGAATCCAAGCAATTCCTCACCCGCCTCGGCTTGCCGCGCATTCAGGCGCAAGCGGACGGACGGGGCATAATGGCTGGCCAGCATGCCGGGAGATGATGTTGCCGCGCCAGGTTGTGCTTCGACCAGCGGCCCGGCAATGGCTTCGATGTCGCTGCGCGGCAGCCCGCCTTTGCGCAACAATACCGGTGTCTGACACTCAAATCCGATCACGGTGGATTCGAGCCCGACAATTGCCGCACCGCCATCAAGTACGAGATCGATGCGGTCGCCGAGGCCGCTCGCGACATGTGCGGCCGTCGTCGGGCTGACGCCGCCGGATGGATTGGCGCTGGGGGCAACCAAGGGGCCACCAAATTCTTCGATCAATTCTCGCGCTACCGGATGGCCTGGCAGCCGAATGCCAAGGGTGTCGAGCCCGGCGCTGGCCAGTTCGCTGACCTGGCAGTCGGGCAATCGAGGCAAAACAAGCGTAAGTGGGCCCGGCCAGAACGCCGCGGCCAGTTTTCGCGCGACCGGATTGAATGCGACCAGCGTTTCAGCCATTGCCAGACTGGCGATGTGCGCGATCAACGGATTGAAGGCGGGACGCTGCTTTGCGGCGTAAATACCGGCGACCGCCTCGCCATTGGTTGCGTCCGCTGCGAGGCCGTAGACGGTCTCCGTCGGCATGGCGACCAGTCCGCCTGCGCGCAAGACCGCAACACCGCGATTGATTGCGGACGGATTGTTGGCGGATAGAACAGGTGCATTCATGGGCGCAGCTAGCGTCGGCTTGCTTTCAGGATCAAGTCTGACTAGCGGGTGGCTTCCATATGCAGGCGGACCAGAACCGATTCCGCTGCGTCGCCCCAATTGCTACCGCCAATCCCGAAATCACTCCGATCAATTGTGATCGTGCCGTCGGCCACGGCGCGTTCGCCGGCAATATTCAGTCGAAAATTCAGGGTTGCGGCTTGTTCATTTCCGGCCAATGTCAGACGACCTTCGGCTTGCAGGCACACGCCGTTTCCCTCGGCACAGGAATCGCCGGGCGTTATTGTGGTTGAAGCAAAAGTCGCCAGTGGGTGAGTGTCGGCGTCCAGTCCGCGGCGACCTTTCATCTCGGTATTATATTGCGGATTATCCGTATCGCCGCTGTCAACGCTGACCGAGCCCTCGATCCTGCCTTCGGCCAGATTGTCCGGGTCGAGTGTTATCGCGGCATCGAATTCGGTGAAAACGCCGGTGAGGGGTCGTCCAAAAGCGGTCGTCTCGATGCTGATTGAGCTGGTGGAGTCATCGAGCGCCCAGTCGCTTGCAGCTGCAGGCCCAGCACTCAACAAGATAATTGCCAGGGGGAGAATTCGCATCGTTTCAGCCTTTTGGTTTCAGGAAAGTGACCATTCGGGTCAACACATCGTCTCGATCTACAAAGTGATGTTTCAATGCGGCGCCAATGTGGAGACCCAGCAGCACAAGTATGGCCCAGGCGCCTTTCGAATGCACTTCTCCGACGATCTCGTAGACGGCTTCGTTTTCGTCGACCAGTGATGGCAGGGGCAGAAATTCGGCATTGAACAGAAAGCTTGGAAATCCGGAGGCCGATGCCGTAATCCATCCGCCCAGCGGCATGCCGATCATCAGGGCGTAGAACCCCCAATGGGTGGCCGTGGCGGCAAAACGCTCAAAAGCATTCATGCCATCAGGCAGGGGCGGCACTTTGTGGCTAAGGCGCCAGCCCAGACGGATCAGGCTCAGAACCAGAATCAAAAGGCCGGTCGTCTTATGCCAGTTGAACAGCATGGCGACATTTGCCGGGTCAATCGACGTGTCGCCTTCCAGCATGGCCTGACGCATATCGTCAGTCTGCCAACCGGCGAAGATCATCACGATGATGAGAATGGCAATGATCCAGTGCAGAGCGATTGCGACGGCGGTGTATTTCCGGTCATTGGCCATAACTTACTCCTCAAGAAGAAATTCAGCTTCGATTCGAATGCGCACTTCATCGCTCGCGATCGCTGAGGGTATGAAACTGCCAATTCCGAATTCACGCCGCGACAGGATCATATCCGCTCCGAAGCCAATCATGTCGTTATTTTCGAGAAAATTGTAAGTGCCACCATAAAAATGAATGTCCAGAACAGTCGGCCGGGTTATCCCTCTGATGGTCAGATCACCGAATGCCTGACCGTTACCGTCTTCGCCCAAGTCGATGCGTGTGGTCTCGAAAATGATCTGTGGGTGACGTTCTGCTGAAAACCAGTTGGGGCCACGCAGTTGTTCGTCAAATTCCGGATTGCCGGTGGAGATCGAGCCAGCGTCGATGATCGCCGTGAGTTGAGCGGCTTCGGGCTGATCCGGATCGAAAGTCAGGCTGGCGCCGAGCGTATCAAATCGAGCTGTATACCAGGACAGTCCGAAATGGCGGGACCGCCAGATTATCGAACTATGGAGTGGATCGAGTTGCCAATTGCCAGGGGGCAATTCTACCGGGTCACGTGTTGGCGCACTCACACACCCGGACAAAAATAAGGCGCCGATAATTAGAAACCATTGCATTCCGTATGAATTAGACCAGTTTTCTACATCTCCCAACGGTCGACGGCGCGTTTTCCTGCGCTATTCTGCCTGCGACGATATGAAGGGACATTGCATGTATCGCGCGCCAATCGAAGATATTCGTTTCACGCTGGAAGAAATCGCGGTCATTGACGGGTTGAAAGCGACAGGTGGTTTTCCTGAATTATCGTCCGATCTCGCGGCAGCGATTCTGGAAGAAGCTGCGAAGCTGTCCAATGATGTCCTTGCGCCGCTGAATCGATCCGGTGATCTGGAAGGGTGCAAACTCGCCGATGGCGCAGTGACAACGCCTGCCGGTTTCAAGGCGGCTTACGCCAAATTTGTCGAGGGCGGTTGGCAGGGGCTTCAGTTTCCTGCCGAATATGGCGGGATGGGCTTGCCGCGCGTGCTGGGCGCCGCTGTTATGGAAACCCTGCAGTCTGCAAACATGTCCTTCAGCCTCGGGCCGATGCTGACATTCGGCGCGATTGAAGCGTTGATTGCGAAAGGGTCTGACGCGCAAAAAGCAATGTATTTGCCGCGCCTGATGACCGGTGAATGGTCGGCCTCCATGCAATTGACCGAACCGCAAGCAGGATCGGATGTCGGCGCGCTGCGTACAAAAGCCGAGCCGAATGGCGACGGAAGCTGGGCCATCTCCGGACAGAAAATTTTCATCACCTGGGGCGAGCACGATTGTGCCGAGAATATTGTCCATACCGTATTGGCCAGAACACCCGACGGACCAGCCGGGACGAAAGGTATTTCGCTTTTCTTGATCCCCAAATTTCTGGTGAATGAGGATGGATCGCTCGGGGACAGGAATTCCATTCAGGCGATTGGTCTCGAACACAAGCTGGGCATTCATGGCAGCCCGACCTGCGTGATGGAAATGGACAAGGCAACAGGCTGGCTTGTCGGTGAAGAGTTTGGCGGCATGGCCGCGATGTTCATCATGATGAATGCAGCACGTCTCGCGGTCGGGGTTCAAGGCGTTGGCATTGCCGAACGAGCTTACCAACAGGCTTTGAACTATGCGACGGACCGCAAGCAGGGCCGGGCGCCCGGCGGTGAAGGCGACGCCCCGCACGCCATTATTCATCATCCCGATGTTCGCCAGATGCTGACCACGATGAAAGCGAAAATCGAGGCGGCGCGGGCAATCTGCTATAATTGTGCCGTGTCGGCCGACGAGGCGGCATGCGAGCCCGACGAAGAAGATCGCGCCTACTCCAAGCGCCGCGAGGAATTACTGACACCAATCGCAAAGGCCTGGGCGACCGATGTCGGTGTTGAAGTGACATCGCTGGGTATCCAGGTGCATGGCGGCATGGGCTTTATCGAGGAAACCGGTGCGGCCCAGCATTATCGCGACGCCCGGATCACACCGATTTATGAAGGCACAAACGGCATTCAGGCGATTGACCTTGTGGGGCGGAAACTATCCATGAATGGCGGCGCGCTCATGCGGGAATTGCTGGAGGATATTCGGCAGACCAGCGATGATTGCGCCACGTCATCCAATCCCGAACTGCCGAAGCTGGCCAAGCGCCTGGCGCCTGCTGCAGATGCTCTGGAAGCGGCCACTGCGTGGATGACAGCGGCGGGCCGCGACCGGGAATCGATGCTCGCGGGTGCCACAGCGTTTCTGAAACTCACCGGTGATGTCACGGGCGGCTGGTTGTTATGCGTGGGTGCCGTCTCGGCCCAGCGACGGCTCAAGAATGGCGAGGGTGACCCCGCCTTCGCGCACGGCAAGATCACGCTGGCCCGGCATTTTGCGGAAACCGTGCTGACGACCGTGCCTGCAGCACTGGCCGGCATTCAGGCGGGTGCAGATGTGCTGGCGGATGATGCGGCTTTGGGCCTCTAGACAAAGAAGGTGGACGGGTCGGGATTGGCCCGGCCATCTACCAGCCGGATGATGCCGACGACGACGCGAATGATCACCCATAACGACCAGAGCAACCAAATCAGCACAGCAACCGGTATCAGGACAATCGTGACAGCGCATACGATCGCGACGACCAGAAGCGCTAGCGCATAGATGACGGTGCGAAGCTGAAACTCGTAATGCGATGCGATCCAAGCGGGGGCCTGGTCTTTTCGCATATAGGCAATTATCGCGGCGATCAGCATGGTGAGACCGTTGGTCGGGCCGATCAGAAACAGGACATAGCTGATTCCGGCAATCAGTCTTTCGCTGGATTCGTCGGTCGTGCTGGCATTGGGTGTGACGTTCTTCATATGAGTCTCGATCGGGTTATCTGCCGCTAAAGGCTTGTTGTCTGGCGTCGAGCAACGCACCATACAAGTATGGCCAGAAAAGGTCAGGCAAAGGATCGGCTTTATGCAGCGAATTCAATCCCGATTGCGCCTCGGCTACGGTTTGGTATTTGGCGGCGGAATTGTGCTTGCATTTGCGTTGGCGATCGCCGGAATGTCTGACTGGATGTTGAGTTTTCCATGGTCGTTGCTGTGGCTGGTTCTGGCCGTGGTGCCGTCCGCCGGAATTGCCCTGGTATTCCTGACCGCCGTTGAAGAGCGCGATCCGCAAACACCGGGAGACGATGAATGATACCAGTCGTAACAATGGCGCATGAAATTCCGGGGCGCGACGTCGCAGAAATTATCGGAATTACGCGCGGCAGTGTCGTGAAGGCACGGTTTTTTGTGCGCGATATATTTGCGGCGTTTCGCAATTTTCTGGGCGGCGAAGTCAATGAATATTCCCGATTACTGGAAGATTCACGCGAGGTCGCGTATGCGCGGATGATTAAACATGCGCAAGAAATGGGCGCAGACGCCGTGATCAGCTTTCGTTTTTCGACAGCGACGATTATGGAAGGCTCTTCGGAAATTCTCGCATATGGAACGGCGGTAAAACTCAAGTGATGTCTATTTTCAAGCGACTGGCCGGAAATGCTGCCGGTGAAATCATGGATACGGTGAAGTTTTTCGCCGGGGTTGCGGGCGTCTGGTTGACGATCATCACCTTTCTGTTTGCGCCCTTTCATATCCCGTCGGAAAGCATGCAGCCCTCTCTGGAAGTCGGTGACCGGGTTCTGGTGTCGAAATGGGCGTATGGCTATTCGCGCCATTCCCTGCCACTTGGACTGGGATATTATTTGCCCGAGAGCTGGGATTTCCGGATCTTTCCGCGAACGCCGGAACGGGGCGATGTTGTCGTGTTTCGCACACCGGACCAGCGCCGCAACCTGATCAAGCGGGTCATTGGTCTGCCGGGTGACGTGATCATGATGCAGGGTGGGCGCCTTTATATTAACGGCGAGATTGTCGAGCGAGATGCCATAGAAGAGCGAACCTATGTGCCGCATCAACGCAATGAACGCGCGACGGTAACCGCCTATACCGAGACGCTGCCGAATGGCGTCGAGCATTATATTTATGAACGATCTGATTATGAGAGCGTCGATGATGTCGGACCGTACCGGGTGCCGGCCAATCATATTTTCGCTATGGGTGATAACCGTGACAGCTCGACAGATAGCCGGTTTTCGGCACCGGGATATATCGATCTGACCGAAGTGGTCGGCCGCGCCGAAACGGTGATGTTCACATTGAAGCGCTGCACGCGTCAGGAAGGGCTGTATTGTCCAACCGGTCGGGTCTGGCGCGGCTTGCAAAACTAGGCTCGGGGAGAGCGACATGACGCTTGAAGGCAAAACGATTTTTATCACCGGCGCGAGCCGCGGCATTGGTTTGTCTATCGCCGAGCGTTGCGCGCGCGATGGCGCAAACATTGTTGTGGCTGCCAAGACCGCCGATCCGCATCCGAAGCTCGACGGTACAATCTACACGGCCGCCGAGGCGATCGAAAAAGCGGGTGGCAAGGCTTTGCCGCTGGTTGTGGATATTCGCGATGAGGCCAATGTCGAGCAGGCTGTCGCCAAGACTGTGGATCATTTTGGCGGCATCGATGTGGTTATCAATAATGCGTCTGCGATTTTTCCGCGTTCGACGGCGGACACGCCGATCAAGCGCTGGGATCTGATGCATCAGGTGAATGCGCGCGGGACGTTTCTGGTCACGCAGAAATGCCTGCCGCATCTGGAAAAGTCGGAAAATCCGCACATTCTGGCATTGTCGCCGCCGCTGGACATGGACCCGAAATGGTTTGCGCCACACGTCGCCTACACCAGCGCAAAATATGGCATGAGCCTGTGCATTCTTGGGTGGTCGGGCGAGTTCAAGGGCAAGATTGCGGCAAATGCGATCTGGCCGAGAACCGCCGTGGCGACAGCCGCCATCGCCAATGTTCTGGGTGGCAAGGAATCGTTCAAGAATTGCCGCAAGCCGGAAATTCTGGCGGAAACCGCCTATCGGGTGCTGACCAAACCTGCCGCTGACTTCACCGGTAATTTCCTGATTGATGACAGTTTTCTGGTGTCGGAAGGCGTGACTGATCTGGATCAGTATTCGGTATCGCCGGGCGAGGAATTGCTGCCCGATTTCTTTGTTCCGGAAAGCCCGCCTGCGCCTGAAGGCGTGAACATTATGAACGTCTCCCTTTCGCATTGATCTTTGCCAAAAAATTGATTTGCGTTTTCTGAAAAAAGCGCCACATGGAGATCAGAGCGTCGAACTCTGCGGGTCGGGATACCCGCTTTGTCATTCTGGCCTGTCGACGCAGGCCAATATGGCGTTTTGAACCATGTTACTCATTGATACTTTTGCCGGACCGAGCCTGATTGAGGGCGTCGGGGTCTTTGCCGCCGAGCCCGTTCGTAAAGGCGCTCGGGTCTGGACCATCGATCTATCAATCGACCGCGTTGTGACACCACTGGAATTGGAGCAGGCCAGCCCGGTCTATCAACGCTTCATCGAGCGGTACGCATATTTTGATTCAAGCCTGGGCGGTTACCTGCTCGATGGCGATCATTCCCGCTTCCTGAATCATAGCGATGATGCGTCGATTGAATTTCGGGCGGATGGCGATGGTTTCGCCCGGCGCAATATCCGCAGGGGTGAAGAGCTGACCTGTAATTACAGCGACTTCATGCCGAGCCTGGTGATTCTGCCTTCACGGGTGAAGGATTTTCAACGGCAAAGCGCCTGACGGCTTTCCGGGGTTTCGTGAACCGGCTAGAGCAGAGGGATGAAAACCATCATCCTGACTGCCGATGCGGGGTTCAACCATCGTGTGCCGCCGCCGCACGCCGAACATCCGGCGCGATTGCGTTCCGTGATGGATGCGCTCGCGGACACGTTGTCTCTGGTAAATGTTGAACGGCTTCAGGCGCGACGTGCCTCTTGCGACGAGATTGCGCGTGTTCACACCGGCGCGCACGTCGATTCGGTGTTCAACGGCGAACCTGCTGACCATGAAGCCTTTCACGGATTTGACTTCGACACCTTCATGTCGCGCGGATCACTGGATGCCGCGCTTTATGGGGCGGGCGCCGCTGTGCAGGCGGTTGATTTGATCATGGCAAACGAGGCCGAGGCTGCGTTCTGTGCGACACGCCCGCCGGGACATCACGCCGAACGCAATCGGCCGATGGGGTTTTGCCTGTTCAACAATGTCGCGATTGCGGCGATGCACGCGCTGGACGCGCACGGGCTCGAACGTGTGGCCATCATTGATATTGATGTGCATCACGGCAATGGGTCGCAGGATATGGCCGAGCAGGAACCGCGCCTGGTGTTCGGTTCCATACATGAATCGCCGCTGTATCCGGGCACCGGCATGGAGAGCGATACCGGTCTGAATGGCAATGTCATCAATGTCATGGTGGATGCAGGCACGACCGGCCATGAATGGCGCGACCGGGTCAGCGGCGAACTTCTACCGGCTATTGCGGCCTTCAAACCGCAATTCATATTCGTTTCTGCCGGATTCGACGGGCATGTCGCAGACCCGCTGGCCAATATCCGGCTAGACGAAAGTGATTATATCTGGGCGGCTTCAGAACTGTGTGAATTAGCGCGGGAATCGGCGTCATCACGGCTTGTGTGTTGTCTGGAGGGCGGCTACGACATGGGAGCGCTGGGCCGTTCGGCTGCCGCATTTGTTGAATCGCTGTCG
>BQJI01000070.1 GCA_021604625.1 Hyphobacterium sp.
GCGCATCAGATCGAGCACGCCCTGCGCGACTGCGGGCGCCAGAACGCGTTCGCCGGTGACGGTTTCACTCCGGCGCACCGGTCGCAATGTTGGCCGCACATAGACGCCGCCGTTCGCGATGGCTGCGAACGCAGACGCCACGGCCAACGGGCTTACCGCAATGCCATGACCATAGGAAATTGTGGCCGTTTCGGTCGGGCCCCATCTTTGCGGGAGGAGTGGCGTGGCGCTTTCTGCAAGTTCGATCGGCGCCCGCTCCAACAGTCTCAGGCGCTGCAACAAATCACGTTGCGCGTCAGCTCCGGCCTCAAGCGCGATCCGCGATGAACCGATATTTGACGAGTGGGTAAATATCTCTTCCAGAGTCAGGGCGCGGTTCTCGGCGTGAAAATCCTCAATTGTATAGCCGCCGATCTGGAGCGGAGCGGTCGCATCAAAGGTTTCACCCGGAGACGCAATGCCGGTCTCCAATGCGAGGGCCACGGTGAAAGCCTTGAAGGTCGAGCCCATTTCGTAACGGGCCTGCAATGCCCGATCGAGCCGCTCGTCGGGATGGGCACTCCCGGCCTGGTTGGGATCGAAGTCAGGCAAGGAGACGAGGCTCAGCACTTCTCCCGTATTGACATCCATAACGATGCCGGTTGCGGCAATCGCTTGAAATTCTGCCATATACCGGCGCAAGACCTCGTCGACATGAAACTGGACGCCCATGTCTATCGAAAGCGCCACGGGACGGCCGCCATCATTGGCCAAGGCCGAATTGAACGCCTGCTCCGCACCTGCCAACCCCAGCATGTCGCGATTGGTGTGCCCCACAGCATGCGCCGCCAGACGACCGCGCGGATAGACGCGTCGCGGCTCGGTGCGAAATTCAAGCCCGGGCATGCCGAGCGAAAACACGGCCTGCCGCTGGCGCGGCGTCAGATTGCGCTGAACCCATACAAAACGGCGCCGCGACGACAAATCTGCGGTCAGATCGTCAACGTCCAGGTCGGGCAAAACGGTAACCAGCGCCTCAGCCGTCTCGCGGGCATCCCACACCAGATGCGGATCCGCGAAAAGCGACCAGGTTTCCAGACTGGTCGCAAGCACCTGGCCGTTGCGGTCGACCAGATCACCTCTGGGCGTTTCAGCCATGACTGGAATCGCCGCGACGGCTTCGCCGCCCGAGAAAGCCAGCTCGATAGAGCGAAGGCCCAGCGCCCCGAAAGCGAAGACAAGCGTGAAACCAATTACGGCCATGCGACGGCGCGCATCTTCTACAATCGAGGCATCTTCATTTTCGATCCGAAGAACGCGGGTGAGATTTTCCGGTGCTGCCTCCGGCAAGGGCGAGCTAGACGCATAGGTTTCCAGCCGCCGGGCCGGTTTTTTCTTGCGCCAGAAGCTGATCATTACTGCCCCCCGACCGGGCGAATGTCAGCCGCTTCTGCCTCCAGTCCGCCAACGGCAATCGTGTTTTGCGGCTCAATCAAAAGCGGAAGGTCAGACATCGCGACTTCACGGCGTGGATCCAGCGGTTCGAAGCCCAGATATTGTCGCGCCAGGGCCCGCAGACGATCGGGGTCTTCCAGATGCGCGATATCAACATTCAACACATTGATCTGGCGCCGCTCCTCGGCGAGATCGGCGCGCATTTCCGTCAATCGTTGCCGCGCTTCCTGAGCTTCGGTCTTGGCGATATACAGGGCGACGGCAAGGACGGATGCGACGATGAAGGCGAGCACGTTCAGAGCACGGATCATGATGTAGCCTCCAGCCGTGTGAGTGACGGTGCATTTGGAAAAAGCGAAATATCGATGGGCCAGGCCGGTGCTTCGGTACGGATTGCCGCACGAAGACGGGCCGAGCGGGCTCGGGCGTTAACGTTAATCTCTTCGGGTGAGGCCTCGATGGCCTTGCGGGACAGCAGGCGGAAGGAGGGTTCCGGCCCGACTTCGACTTCCGGCATATGCCGTGATCCGCCGGCTTTCATTCCGGCACGCGCGCGCAAGAAGGTCTTGACGATGCGGTCTTCCAGCGAATGAAAGGTGACAATTACCAGACGCCCCATCGGCGCAAGCAATTGCTCTGCCGCACTCAAGGCCCGCACCAACTCCCCCAACTCGTCATTGATGAAGATGCGAATGGCTTGAAAGACCCGCGTTGCCGGATGGGTGCGGCTGGGCTTGCCGCCAATTGCCTTGGCGACAATGTCGGCCAGATGATCGGTCTTTGTGAACGGGTTTTCGGCGCGCTCGCGAATGATGGCGGAGGCCACGCGGCGCGACTTTCTCTCCTCGCCATAGATGTAGAAAATGTCGGCGAGTTCTTTTTCGGAGAGCTGGGCGATGGCATCGGCGGCGCTTGGGCCCTTGCCGCTCATCCGCATATCCAGCGGCCCGGGACGCGAAAATGAAAAGCCGCGTTCGGCCTGATCCAGCTGCATGGACGAGACACCGAGATCCAGTACGATGCCGTCGACCTGCACGCCCCCCGCTTCCGCGACCACATCCCGCATCGCGGAAAACGGTGCCTCGACAAGAACGAAGCGGCCACCGGATGCGCGCTTCAAGTCTTCGCCGACAGGACGAACATTCGGGTCGCGATCTATACCGAGCACGCGACATTCAGCGGCGGAAAGAATGGCGCGGGTATATCCGCCCGCTCCGAATGTGCCATCTATATAGAGCGCGTTATCGCGTGGTTCGAGCGCGGTCAGGACTTCATCGAGCAAAACGGGCACATGGCTCATGATGCGCCCTCCGCTACACGCGAAGGCCGACGCAGCTTGAGCTTGTTTTCCCTGGCGAAGGCGCGCGCGGTCGTTGCGCGCTTTTCAAAACTCTCCGGATTCCAGATTTCGAAGCGTCGGCCCAGCCCCACGAAAGTCGCCTTGTTGCTGACGCCGGCATGTTCGGCCAGATCCTTTGGCAGAGTAATGCGCCCATTGGCATCGAAGGACAGTGTGCGCGCGGCGCCGAAAATCGATTGCTCCAGCGCCTGCCGAGCCTCGTCATAGGGATCCATCGCCTCGACCATGTCGAGATAATTATCCATCAGTGTCTGACCGCCGCCTTCCAGCCAGGGGCCATCAAAACTCGGCCAGACGTAAATCCCGTCGAAAGGTCCACCTGTCACATTCGAACGGAATCCGGCCGGGACCGAAACACGGCCCTTGGCGTCAATTCCATTTGTGGCGGTGGATACGAACACCTGATGTCTCCCCTGCCCGCTGAACGACTAGCGGTTAACAATGGGATAACATGGGATTTCATGGGAAACAATGGAGAAAGCCTCTTTTTGGCGATTTTTTTGGCCTGCGACCAAGTATTCGCACACTTTGCTGCGGCGCAACAAAAGAACAGATTGAGAACACATCTGTGAATTAGTGTTGATAAGTGCGGATAAAAGCGATCAGGCGGCCTGTAAGCCGGGTTCTGTGTCATTCACTCCGTTACCGAAGGAATGCGACGACCATTCATCTGCGACGCGTTTTGCAACGCGCCTGGCGCGACCTACCCGGATGGCACAGTAAGGCGTGCGTGCGGGAAACCCGCATCCATCCCTATTCGGTCTTGCTCCAGGTGGGGCTTGCCGTGCCCCCTTCCTTACGGTCGGGGCGGTGCGCTCTTACCGCACCGTTTCACCCTTACCCTCCATTGCCGAAGCTCTGGCGGGCGGTCTGTTCTCTGTGGCGCTATCCCTGGGGTCACCCCCGCCGGGCATTACCCGGCACCTTGCCTTTCCGGAGCCCGGACTTTCCTCCCTTGCGCCCTTTCGGGACTTGCAAGAGCGGCCGCCCAGCCGCCTGATCGCAGCCTATGTGGTTGTTTTTCGGGCGGGGGTCAAGCAGAGGCGGTTGCCGCCGCGACCGCCGCAATCAACCCGATGGTCTCGTTATCCGGAATGCCGTCCACTCGGGAGGGACGAAATCGGCGCTGAAAGGCTTCGAAGCGATTCATCAACCCCTGCCCTGCCCCGTAACCAATCGTGGTCAGATCCTCAAGCACATCGCCGGGCCTGGCTGGCCCGTCCGGCCAGATCGAACACCCGACGCTGGCCAGTTGTTGCCACGGAAATTTTTCACCCGGATCCTGTTTTCGGAGCGGCGCTATATCGGAATGCCCCACCACGCGGTGCGGTGGGATTTTGTGGCGTTTCATTATTTGTTTCGTAAGCGAAATGACTGTGTCAATCTGCGCCTCTGGATAATCCGGCAAACCGAATTCATGGCCACCATTGACGATCTCGATGCCCACAGAAATAGAGTTTATGTCAGTCTCGCCGGCCCATTCGGACACACCGGCATGCCAAGCGCGTTTGTCTTCCGCGACAAGCCGAAAGATGCGGCCATCTTCCTCGACCATATAATGCGCAGAAACCCTGGCTTCGGGATCCCTCATCCGGTCCAGGGCCGTCTGCCCGTTTTCCATACCGGTATAATGCAAGACGATCAGGCTGACCGGCTTGGCGCGGTCGTTGAAATTGGGTGATGGCGCATCAATAAAATTCAAAGCGATTCCTCGCGGACCAGCGCCGCATCCGGCAATTTTCTGTTGGGACGTGAGGCGACAACACCCGCGCCGATCAGGGTCAACACACCGCCAACGGCCAGTCTCCATCCGAAGGGGTCGCCGGTCAATAATATGCCGGACACCACGCCGATCAGCGGCGCGAGTAGGGTGAGCGGCGCCACCAGCGTCGTCTCGTATTTCTGGAGAACATGGTAAAAAACGCCGTGACCATAGACATTGACCAGCAGAACCGTGAAAGCGAGTGCGGCCAGAAACAACCACCCGCCGGACATCACGGCCTCGGCCTGGCCGGTTTCAAATGCTGCGGTGCCGATGAACAGAACCGGTGTCGACAGCACACCAATCCAAGCCTGAAGGCGCATGGGTTTCATGTCGATCTGCCGAATGAGAATCATGGCGATGGAAGCGACAAAAGCAGCGCCCAGCCCATACAGCAAGCCGATGGCCAATGTCAGTTCTGTCGGATTTGCGACAACCAGCACCACGCCGGCAATGGCGAGCGCTGTACCCGTCCCGCGCGCCCAGCCGATTTTCTCTTTCAGCCAGATAACGGATAGAAGCGTCACGAAGGGCACGCCGCTTTGCAGAACCAACGCCATGCCGGACGGCGTCGCGGTTTGTAATCCGATGAATATCAGTCCGTACTGAAGACACCCCATTCCCATCGCGACAATGACCAGCACGCCCCATTGTTTGGGGATGGGTCGCAGGAACGGGAATAGCACCATCGCCAGAACCAGAAATCGCAGGAAGGCGAAAGCGATTGGAGGTACGCCGTCAAAACCGGCCTGCCAGCCGGGCACGCCGGTAATAGCAAATTTGGCGACGACAAAATTGAGGCCCCAGAAAAGGCAGACAGCAAGAAAGGCAATGAAATCACGCGGGCTCATGCATGCGGACTAGACCGCATCGCAATATTCACCAAGTGACGACATGTTTCGAAATCAGCGGGACGTGTCGTCGTTGCCGTCAACGGTCCAGCCGGACGGGCCATGCCGCGCGACGAGCACGGTAATGCCGTCATCATCGGTCTCGGTCGCAGTCCGGTTCCTGCCGCGCACCTTGCGCCAGAGCCACCAGGCTCCGCCCGCCACCATCGCCGCGCCAACAACCACCAGGGCCGCAGCCGCAAAGATTGCGGCGAACATCAGGATGAGTCCGGCGAAGGCGACGGCCAGCACTGCAGCAATCAGCGTGCGCAACCAGTTTCCGGCCGTATGCGGAAATCGGAATGTATGGGTCTGGGTCATATCTGCCCCTTTCGGCACACGAATGCGAATAAACGTCTTGTTTACAACTTTGGGGCCAATGCGCCCGAGGTCAATAACCTCCATCGCATTTATCAGGGGGATTCAGCGGCGCGTTCGTCCCGTATGGTGGCGTAGGCCTCATTGATCGCCGCCATTTTCTCTACTGCAAGCCTTTGTAATTCGGCAGGAACTCCGCGCGCCATCAATGCGTCCGGGTGATTTCGCGCCGCCATGCGTCGATAGGCGCGCTTCAATTCTTCGTCATCCACATCCGGATCGACATCAAGAATGACATAGGGATCGCTGGCATCAACCAGCCCATGCGACATTCGCATGCGGCGAAATTCTCGCGTAGAAAAGCCGAAAATGTCCGCAACCGATTGCAGGAATGACAACTCCTCGGACGTGATCACACCATCAGCTTTGGCGATATGAAACAGCCCATCAATGACATCTTCCAGCACAGCCGGGTGGGCCTTGAATCGGCGCGCCAGACGGCGTGCATAACCGTCAAAACCGAGTGTTGTTTCTTTCGCCAGATTGAAGACACGTGACAGAATTTCCTGACCGTCTGGCGGTGCCTGGAACACCTGCTGGAAAGCGGCGATTTCGTTCCGGGTCACAACACCATCGGCCTTGGCCATCTTGGCGCCCAGCCCGATCAGCGCGATCGCGAAATCGGCATCGTCGACACGATGACCAGGGCCGCAATCCTCTCCCTCGCAATCATAGGGATCGGGCTCGCCCGTTATGAAGTCAGTCAGCTTGCGCCAGAATCCCATGTGTCTAGTCTCCGCGCCTCCATGTAACGCCGGTGGCGGAGGAATAGAAGGCGTGTCAGGCACCTGGGAATTCTGGATTGATCGTGGCGGCACGTTCACCGACGTGATTGCGCGGAAGCCGGATGGTCGCCTCGCCGCACGAAAACTGTTGTCAGAAAGCCCGGACTATGCCGATGCGGCCTCCGAAGGCGTGCGGCGAATGCTGGGCCTAAAATCCGGCGATATCATTCCTGATGACCTCGTGGCCGCTGTAAAAATGGGCACAACGGTCGCGACCAATGCCCTGCTGGAGCGCAAGGGCGCCAGGACCTGCTTTGTCGTTTCAGACGGTCTGGAGGATCTCCTCATTATAGGGAATCAGACCCGTCCGGATATATTCGCGATGGCCATCGACCGACCATCACCGCTGCACCATTCTGTCATTCCAGTCAGTGCTCGCATGGACTGGCGCGGTGAAATACTTGCGTGCTTCGATGATGTAGCGGTGCGCAACGCGTTGAAAAAGGCTCGGGAAGGTGGCGCAACAACCTGCGGCATCGCGCTTTTGCACGCCTACGCGAACAATGCCCATGAACAATACATAGCCGAACTGGCCCGCGAGGCCGGTTTCAAGACCGTGATTTGCTCCAGCGATGCCAGCCCGCTGGTCAAGATTGTCCCGCGGGCATCGACGGCCGTACTGGATGCCTATCTGACACCGGTTCTCCAGGACTATGCCGGCCGGGTCGCGGAACGGCTTGACGGCACACCGCTCTACTTCATGCAATCCTCGGGCGGTTTGACGTCTGCGGGCAATTTCGCAGCGCGCGATGCGGTATTGTCCGGCCCGGCCGGGGGCGTTGTCGGTATGGCGCGCACAGCCACCGTTGCCGGGTATTCCCGGGTGATCGGGTTTGACATGGGCGGCACATCAACCGACGTCTCCCGCTTTGATGGCGACCGATATGCAAGAGTGAGTGAGGCCACCATCGCTGGCCAACGTTTGCGCGCGCCCATGATGGCCGTTCACACTGTTGCGGCTGGTGGAGGTTCCATTCTGACCTTCGACGGCGAACGAGCCCGGGTTGGCCCGGATAGCGCAGGCGCCCTGCCAGGGCCGGCCGGTTACGGGCGCCAGGGTCCGCCCACCGTCACGGACGCCAATATCGTTCTGGGCCGGATTCAAGCCGATCATTTTCCGAAATCCTTCGGGCCGGACAGCAGCGGAAAACTCGACCTCGCCGCCAGCCAGCACGCTCTGGCCAATCTGGCGGACGTGATGGGCCTGCCGTCGAAAGAAGCCGCGGCGGAGGGTTTTTTTGCCGTTGCTATCGAGAACATGGCGCAAGCCATCAAACAGATATCCATCGGAGAAGGCGTCGATCCTGCGCAGTATGCCTTGTCGGGATTTGGCGGTGCCGGCGGACAACACGCCTGCAAAGTGGCAGAAGCGATCGGTGTGAAAACGGTCCTCCTACATCCCTATGCCGGATTGCTGTCTGCACTCGGGATCGGTCTCGCCGAATTGCGCGACACGCGCGAGGCAGCCATCGAAGATGCGTTCGACACGGGGTTTGAGGCCGCAGACAAACGGGCAGAACGACTTGCCATTTACGCCCGCGACGAGCTGGAACGACAGGGTGCAATGGCGTCTGATATCAGAGTCAATCTGGAAATCCGCCTTCGTGTAAAAGGCTCCGATGCGGCCATCCCGGTTTCGCTTCATGAACGCAATAATGTGCTGATGGAATTCAGACGTGCGCATGAGCGATTGTTCGGCTTTGTGCCGGAGAATGCGCTGGTTATCGAATCTGTTGCCGCGGAAGCCGAGGCTGTACCGCCCGGAAGTGCCAGGTGGTCTCTCGACCTGCCAGCTTATGAGTCTGTCACACCACCGTTGGAATACCGCCAGGTATTTCAGCACGGCGAATGGGGCGACTGGCCGGTTTACCAGCTGGATATGATGGGACCTTGCGCCGAGCTGTCAGGTCCGGCTTTGATCGTCGAGCCCAATTCAACAATTCTGGTGGACCCGGGATGGTCAGCCAAACGCCTGGATGACGGAATGCTGGTGCTGGAGTTTTCCGGAAATTCTGCCCGCGAAACGGATTCAACCGACCTCGATCCGATCAGACTGGAGCTCTTCAACAAACGCTTCATGTCCGTAGCCGAACAAATGGGCGTGGCGCTCGAACGCACGGCCCATTCCGTAAATATGAAGGAGCGTCTGGATTTTTCCTGCGCGGTGTTTGATGCCGATGGCGGTCTGGTGGCGAATGCCCCACATATGCCGGTGCATCTGGGTTCCATGTCCGCCAGTGTACAGGCGGCAGCGGCGGCCCATCCCGATCTTGGTCCCGGCGATGCGGTCGCCGTCAATGCGCCCTATGAGGGCGGCACGCATTTGCCGGATATTACGATTGTTCTGCCGGTCCATGACGAACGCACCGGTCAGCGATTGTTTTACGTCGCTGCCCGCGGCCACCATGCCGATGTGGGTGGCATTGCGCCAGGATCCATGCCTCCCTTTTCGACACACATAGAGGAAGAAGGCGTTTCATTCGCTAACGAATTAATTGTGAAAAACGGACGTTTTTTGACGTCGAATGTCCAACGCATTCTGGATTCGGGTGACTGGCCCGCGCGCAATCCGGATCAGAATATCGCCGACCTCAAGGCCCAACTGGCCGCTTGCGCCAAGGGCGCGGCCGAATTGCGGCGACTGATAGATGATCACGGACAAGCGGTCGTGGCGGCCTATATGGGGCATGTGCAGGATAATGCCGAACGCGCTGTGCGGCGCGTGATTGATGCGTTGGAAGATGGCTCGGCCTCCATACGCATGGACGATGGTGCGGAAATTCACGTCGCCATTCGCGTCGACAGGGCAGCAAGGTCCGCAGTTGTAGACTTCACCGGTACCAGCCCGCAGCTGGCCAATAATTTCAATGCCCCGTCGAGTGTCGCGCGCGCCGCTGTCCTTTATGTTTTTCGCTGTCTGGTCGGCGATCAAATCCCTCTGAATGAGGGATGCCTGAAACCCCTGGAGTTGATCATACCGGAAGCAAGCCTTTTGAATCCCGCCTATCCGGCCGCAGTCGTCGCCGGGAATGTCGAAACCAGCCAGATGGTTGTCGATGCCCTGTTTGCCGCCACAGGGCGAATGGCCGCAGCCCAGGGCACAATGAATAATCTGACATTCGGGAATGCGCGCCATCAGTATTATGAAACCATTTGCGGTGGCTCAGGAGCGGGCCGGGCGGCAGACGGGCAAGGCTTCAACGGCACGGACGCTATCCACACCCATATGACCAATTCCCGGATGACGGACCCGGAAGTGCTTGAGCGGCGCTATCCGGTGCGGGTCATTCACCACCGTATCCGCGGCGGCTCCGGCGGTCGTGGTAAATATCGGGGCGGAGACGGCTCCGTGCGCTGCATTGAATTTCTGGAGGCCATGGATGTTGCCTTGCTGTCCTCAAATCGCAAAGAGCCGCCCAAGGGGCTTGCCGGTGGTGGCAATGCCCTTTGCGGCACCCAGCGCGTGATCAGGACGAATGGCGAAACTGAAGAACTGGCGGGTCTGTTCGCCATTCAGGTTGCACCGGGTGATCGCATTGAAATCGAAACGCCGGGCGGCGGTGGATTCGGCAAAGCGATCACCGACTGAACAATTCCGGATCGATCTGCATCCAAATCGCACGCTGGCACCATCATAGTTCTGATCATGCCCGGTTTGCACTAGAGGCTGATCGAGTGACGATGGAGCTGGCCGCACCCTTCCCTGTCCCAAAGGCCCGCTCCTGATACCCGCCCGCGGACGT
>BQJI01000071.1 GCA_021604625.1 Hyphobacterium sp.
ATGACACGTCCGGCCCGTATTCTGATCCGGATGCCAAAATCGACGTTGAGGCCGGTCTGCCGCGCTGGCGCACCGACAACATCCTGAAGCGCGGCGGCGTGGAGTTCTGCGAGGGGCGTGAGCCGACTCCGCTGGATAATGGCGGCGCCACCGGAAAATATCTGGCGCGTGAATTTCCGGTGCGCCACAAGCCTTTGCGTGGCATGGCGCAGGCGGCGTCGGTGGAGGTCGCTTCCTCACCCTGCGACATGGACAAGGACCCGACCTGGGACAAGAGAAAATCTTCCCGCCCGCTTGTCACCCAGTTTGAATTTGCCCGCGCCGGAATCATCACCGATGAAATGATCTATGCCGCCGAGCGCGAGAATATCGGTCGCAAACGTGCGCTGGCTGATGCCGCGAAAAACCTCGCCGATGGTGAAAGCTTTGGCGCATCCGTGCCGGAATTTGTGACGCCCGAATTTGTCCGCGACGAGATTGCGCGCGGCCGCGCCATCATCCCGGCCAATATCAACCACCCGGAGCTGGAGCCGATGGTGATCGGCCGCAATTTCCTGGTGAAGATCAACGCCAATATCGGCAATTCCGCCGTCGCCTCCTCGGTCGAGGAAGAGGTCGAGAAAATGGTCTGGGCCATCCGCTGGGGCGGCGATACGGTGATGGATCTCTCCACCGGCAAGAATATCCACAACACCCGCGAATGGATTTTGCGCAATTCGCCCGTCCCCATCGGCACCGTGCCCATCTATCAGGCGCTGGAGAAAGTCGGCGGCGTCGCCGAAGACCTCAATTTCGATATTTTCGCCGATACGCTGATCGAGCAGGCCGAGCAGGGGGTGGATTATTTCACCATCCATGCCGGTGTGCGCCTGCCTTATGTGCCACTAACGGCTGACCGGGTGACGGGTATTGTAAGCCGAGGCGGCTCCATCATGGCGAAATGGTGCCTGGCCCATCACAAGGAAAGCTTCCTCTACGAGCGCTTCGAGGAAATTTGCGAGATCATGCGCGCCTATGATGTCTCCTTTTCGCTGGGCGATGGCTTGCGCCCCGGTTCCACCGCCGATGCCAATGACCGTGCCCAGTTTGCCGAGCTGGAAACCTTGGGCGAACTCACGAAAATCGCCTGGGACAAAGGTTGTCAGGTGATGATTGAAGGCCCCGGCCATGTCGCCATGCACAAGATCAAGGCGAATATGGACAAACAGCTGGAGACCTGCGGCGAGGCGCCGTTTTACACGCTCGGCCCGCTGACCACGGATATCGCGCCGGGTTATGACCACATCACCTCCGGCATTGGCGCGGCGATGATTGGCTGGTTTGGCTGTGCCATGCTTTGTTATGTTACGCCGAAGGAACATCTGGGTCTGCCCGACCGCGACGATGTGAAAGTTGGCGTCGTCACCTACAAGATTGCCGCCCATGCCGCCGATCTCGCCAAGGGCCATCCGGCGGCACGTCTGCGCGATGATGCCTTGTCACGCGCCCGCTTTGAATTCCGCTGGGAGGACCAGTTCAATCTCGGCCTCGATCCGGAAACCGCCCGCGACTTCCACGACCAGACCCTGCCCAAGGACGCTCACAAGGTGGCGCATTTCTGCTCCATGTGCGGACCGAAATTCTGCTCGATGAAAATCACCCAGGAAATCAGGGATGAGTTTGGCAGTGCACGCGCGCCGAACGATGTTGGCCAACCAGCTCATCCTGAGGTGCCGCCAAAGGCGGCCTCGAAGGAGGGCTCCAGCCTGACACCCGAAGAAGCCGAGCAAGGCATGGCGGAGAAGGCGAAAGAGTTCACCGAAAAGGGCGGCGAGATTTATCTGAGCGAGGATAAGGGCAACTAGATAAAAGCTGTCATCCCTGCGATCTCCGCTCTCGCGGGGACAGGCATTGGGACCCGATTGCGCCATCCCCACCGGCACGCCCGGCGTCAACCAGCCGCCAACGTCACTGCTGCGCAGATTACGCGCAGGAATTGACGGGTGTCATCGCCGCTCTGGGTCCCTGCTTTCGCAGGGATGACGTCCGGGGGGAGCGTCAGTCGTATGGAATACTCCCCGAGATATCTTGCCAGTCGGGATTGAATTGTTCGATCAGGTCAAGTTTCCAGGCCCGCTTCCACTTCTTGATCCGTTTCTCGCGCAAGATGGCTTCACCGATTTCGTCGAAAAGCTCGAAATGGACCAGCCGGGTCACACCGTATTTTCGCGTAAACTGAGACGCGCGTCCCTGCCGATGTTCCTCGACGCGAGCCGCCAGATTCGTGGTGATGCCGGTATAGAGCGTGCCGTTCCGGCGGCTGGCCAGAATGTAAACGCAAGGTCGTTTCATATTTCAATTATAAATAGCAATCATAATCTCGTCATCCCTGCGAAAGCAGGGACCCAGTTGCGCCATCGCCACAGGCACCTCCTGCGCCTACCAGCCGCCAGTGTCACCGCTGCGCAGATTGCGGGCATGTATATCGCGCCTCACTGCTGCCCTGGGTCCCTGCTTTCGCAGGGATGACGCCCCCTTGCCTGCACACCCCACACCCTTCACTCTGCCCCTCTAACACGGAGTCATCACCATGAGCCACGCCCATAAAGGTGCCTGTCATTGCGGCACGGTGCAGTACGCGCTCACCAGTGACCCGCTGTTTGTGCATGGCTGTCATTGCCGGGATTGCCAGAAGCAGACCGGCGGGCCGTTTGCCGTCAATGCCCTGATCGAGCGTGACCGCATCACCCTTGTCTCCGGCGAGCCGGTGCGCACCGAACAGAAAACAGACTCGGGTCGCCCGCATGATATTTGGCGCTGTCCGGAGTGCCGGTGTGCGCTGTGGAGCGATTATGGCCGCCGCGAGGTTCTGGCCTTTATCCGCGTCATGACGCTGGACGCACCCGACGCCTGTCCGCCGGATGTGCACATCTTCACCCGCACAAAAGCGCCCTTCATCGACCTGCCCGAGAGCGCGCGGGCGTTTGAGGTGTTTTACAGCATGCAGGCGGAATGGCCGGCCGCATCACTCGACCGGTTCGATGCACTCGGCACGCGTCGGCTGGGCAAGGGGTGAGGGCGGCCATCCGCGCACCGCACCGTCACGATTATGAACCGTCGGCAGATTGCGCTATGCTGGACGCATGATCACGCTCTTTGCAGCCTTGGCCCTGATGGCCCAGCAGGATGGCCACGCTGCTTCATCGTCCGGCGTGCTTCAGCCCGTGGCACCGCCACCGACGGAAATGCCGCTGGCCGAATCCGTGCCCGAGCTTGCGGAAATACCGGTCGGCGGCGGCATTGTCGTGACGGATTTTACCCAGCCCTACATATGCTGTGCCGATTGCGCGCCGACCTATGTCGAGGCCTGTGAGCCAGTAGACGCAGACGACGAAACGGTCGCGCCGCCGGAGATCGAAAAGTCTCCCTTCGGCCCGTCACCGACGCCGGATTGAGCGCGTGCTCTATTTCTTGTTTTTCATATGCTCCAGCCCGCCGACCTGACCGGTCTTCTGCGAGGGTTGGGAGGCATTATGCTTTTTCTTGATATTCTTTTCCGCTTTCGGCTTTTTCGCCTCGCGACCCTGTTTTTGTTGGCCTTTGGCCATGGGACAAACCCTTCAGGAGGACCAAACGCCCTCCGCCGTGTGACAGGCCCGTCGCCCGCACCGCCCCAGTCTATCATGTGCCGGGTACGCCGTATCGCGAATTTATCCTCCCGCGGCGCTTTGGTCGCATACTGATGCGCGCGACCTGTCTTTAAGGGCCGCCGCAGCCGGAGAAACTGTAGTAGTAGTCGTAGGAGTAGGAGACAAAAAACGTCTCCAGAAAAAAATAATCGCCCGTTTTTGCGCCGGAGCCCGCCATGATCATCGTCCACCATCTTGAAAATTCCCGATCCCAACGTGTTCTCTGGCTGCTGGAGGAATTGGGCCTCGATTATGAAATCAAACTCCACAAGCGTGATCCGAAAACCATGGCCGGCTCACCGGAGCTTTATAAAATCCATCCGCTGGGAAAATCCCCCATCATCGAAGACAACGGCAATATCATCGCCGAAACCGGTGCCATCCTTGAATATATCCGCGAGACGCATGGTCTGGGCGATCTCGCGGTCGAGCCCGGCAGCCCCGCCGCCCGCGCCGTCACATACTGGCTGCACTATGCCGAAGGCTCGGCGATGAACCCGCTGCTGTTGAAACTGGTCTTCACCCAGCTTCCCAATCGCGCACCCTTCCTGATGAAGCCCCTGGTCAAGGGCATTTCCGGTAAGGCGCTCACCGGCTTCGTCGACCCGCGCGTCGCCGAACACGTCAGTTACTGGGACGCCGAATTGTCGAAAACCGGCTGGTTCGCGGGCGATAAAATGACCCTCGCCGACATCATGATGAGTTTCCCGCTGGAAGCTGCTGCTGCCCGTGCCGGTGCAGGGGAAAAACCGGCCATCGTCGATTTCCTCGAACGCATTCACGCCCGCCCGGCCTACCAGCGCGCGCTCGAACGCGGTGGACCCTACGCCTATGCCTGATCACCGCAGACAGTGTGACAAAAGGTGAAGCAGTCCGGGCTTCTACCAGCGCCCGAGCCGCGCTAGCGTGAACGTCGAACATCCGGAGAGTAATTTATGCGATTGTTTCTTCTGCCGGTCCTGATCCTGTTCTTCATCCCGCTCGCATCGGCCAGCGACGATACGAACATGTTTGACGCGACAGCAAATGCCCGTGCTGATGTCGAGGCCGCGCTGGTGAGAGCCGATGAAAACGGTACCCGCGCCTTGCTCGTTTTCGGCGCGGACTGGTGTCATGACAGCCATGGCCTGGTGGACCATTTCCAGCAGGACGATATGAGATCGATCATCCAGGACAGTTATGAACTGGTCTATATTGATGTTGGCTGGCGCCACCGCAATCTGGATCTGATGTGGGAATTGGGTGCCTGGACCATTTACGGCACACCGACCGTTCTAATCGTTGACCCGGACATTGGATTGGTCAATCGCAGTACAATGCACCGTTGGCATACCGCCTATTCACGGCCCCATGCGGATGTCGTCCGGTATTTCCGGCAATTGGCTTTTGCAAACCCCGGTGGCGGCGTCGTTGAAAACTCCCAAACCTATGCCGGCCTGGTGGAAGAAATTGAAGCCTGGGAAGCCCGCGAAGGCGCGCGATTATCGAACGCCTATGTCGTGCTGCAGGAATGGCGCGCCACGCTGGACAACGAATTCGCTGCGGCCGGATATGATGACGACGCCACGCGGGTTGTTGAGCTTTATCATTCCGTCGAAAACGATATTGATCATCATCGCGGCCGGATGCGCGAGGATCGCTCGGCGCTGTATTCCGATGCGCGGGAAGCCGTGCGTGATGCGCTGTTTGAGTTGGGCTCGGACCTGAACGCCGAACTGGCCGCACAGCTTGATGCGTCGCATCCGGATCTGACGCTCGATTTCCCGGATTACGGCGGCATGCTATTCCCGTGGGAGGAAGACGGTTGGGCGCTGCATTGAGAGGCGGTGAACCGGGCATACCGCTATTTTCCTACGGTACTTTGCAACAGGAAAACGTTCAGCTTTCCACCTTCAATCGATTATTGTCAGGGCAGAAAGATGCGCTGGTTGGATTTCGCCTGCAGCCATTGGAAGTAACCGATCCTGCCGTGATTGCGGCCAGTGGCACTGCGATGCATACAATTGCGGTAGCCAGCCCCGACCGTTCGGATCAGATTGATGGCACGCTGTTTCTGATAACTACAGATGAACTGGTCCATGCCGATCGGTATGAGGTTGATCCCGTGCGGATAGAGACCGTGTTGAAATCCGGTCGAACCGCATACGTTTATGTCGCGCCAAATCTGCAGGACGACGAATGATGACAAAAATCCCCTACGCCGAATTGCATTCGTTCAGCGAGTCCGGGCAGCCTTTCACCGGCAATCCGGCAGGCGTTTGCCTGCTTGAGAGTTTCCCCGACGATGACGTCTTGATGGGGATCGCGAATTCCAACAATCTGTCCGAGACCGCCTTCATTGTGGCGCGCGGCGAAGACAATTGGGACTTGCGGTGGTTCACGCCAGCCGTTGAAGTGGATTTGTGCGGCCATGCGACCTTCGCGGCCGGGGCCTGGTTGTTTTTCAATGACCGCGTTCAGGGCAAAACGGCGCGTTTCGAAACACGCTCGGGCGAATTGAAAGTCAACGCCCTCGACAGTGACACGTTTGCAATGGACTTGCCAAAGGTCGGATACAAACCAGCTGCCGACGATCCGTCGGTGGTGGAGGCGCTGGGGGCAGGCAACCCGCGCGGGACCTACGATATAGAGCGGGTTCATGGTGCAAAATATCAGATGCTTGTGTTCGACACCGAAGCAACCATAGCCGCGCTAAAACCTGACCATGGCCTGTTGCGCCGCGTCGGGACCAATGTCATCGCAACAGCGGCCGGTAAATCTGTTGATTTTGTCTCGCGTTTTTTTGCGCCTGCATCCGGAGTGGATGAAGATCCGGTGACGGGATCGGCCCATTGCACGCTTGCGCCTTTCTGGTCCGATCAACTCCAACGCCCCCGCCTGTCAGCCCGGCAAATCGGACCGCGGTCGGGAGCGTTGGATGTCGAGCCGCGAGGCAACCGCGTTGTACTGTCTGGCCACGCCTCTCCCTATCTTGAGGGCATGATCCGCCTTTAGTGATAGCGTCGAGGTCCGTGGCCACGCCCGCGATGCGGGCGATGTCCCCGGTTACGATATCCGCGGTGATTGTGATAATTTACGACGACCTCGATCGGCACATAGCGACCGCCGCGGGCAATACGAAAGAATTGCCCATTTCGATTTGTGTAGACAATGCCCGGCGTTCCGCGTCGACCGCCTGAACCACGTTGAATGCCATTGCGGCGTTCATACGGGCTTTCGACATAAGACCAGGAGCGCGGCGGGCAATCGATGACGCGATTGTCGCGGCGATCCTCCCGACGATCATATCGCCCGTCATTATGACGTGCATCGCGCCGATCTTCGCGAAGATCGGGGCAGGACCGCGCGTCCAGATGCCAGATACCGGCATCGGCAGCAGGCGCTGCGAAAGCGGCCAGTGAGAGAAATCCCGCAGCGGAAATAATTTTTGCAAAGCTTTTCATCATCAAGCCTCCGATTGCGACGTCCCTGACGCCCTGCAAGGCTTAGGGTTGGCAACCTGTATGGATGTTGAACAGATCATTCAGAAAGCGTGCCGGCGTTTCACATGGCAAATAGTCCAATATTCAGAATGGACCTGCCGGTCGGCCACGTTTAGGTTCCATGCGCAGGGACAGGGTGAGATCGGGGAAGATTATGCGTTTAATATCGATCATTGTTTTGGCGTTTGCGTTTGGTGCGCCCGCCGCTTTTGCGACCGATGAGGTAGATCAGCTTTCCGTGCGCGACCTAGAGCGCTGGATGCGCATCATCCAGACAAAGCCGGGAATGACGCAAGGTCCAGCCCAACAGATTACCGGCGATGACAGTTGTCGCTGGGCCAATGACAATGAATGCGATGACCCCCGATATGGAACTGGCGCGTGCGCGGAAGGCACGGATTATTCCGATTGCTGGCGTATTCTGTCCGGCGCGGAGGATGATAGTTGCCGGTGGGCGAATGACGGCGAGTGTGACGAGCCGGGCCTCGGGACGGGCGCATGCGTTCAGGGAGCCGATTCCTCAGATTGCGGCGATCTGGTTCGATTGCGTTTTCAGACCGACAGTTGCGACACCGCGTTCAACAATATCTGTGAGGAAGCCGAGAATGGCGGTAATGGTTCCTGCGAGCGACGCACGGATCGGTCCGATTGCATCGGTCGCGAACGCCCGCTGACGATTTTCGACCATTATTTTGGTTATGACGACCGCGTATTCATGGATACATCGATTTTTCCATGGGTCGCCGTCGGACAGATCCGGTTTGATTCCGGCGGGGCTTGCACGGCCACTTTGATTGGTCCGGATGTGCTGATCACTGCGGCACATTGCATCGCCGAGGCAAACACGATTGATGCGCGCGGTCAGTTTCAAACGGGTTATGATCTACGCGGCGGTCCGCGTGAGGCCCGCGTGACGGACTATTTCATCTCCCCGAATTGGGATTATGGACGATACACCTCGACAGACGATATCGACGGCACCGATTGGGCGCTTTTGCGCATCGACACGCCGCTGGGCGATGAACTTGGCTTTGTCGGTATTCGCGCGCTCGTTGATGAACGGGGCAATCGGGCTGCCTTGGCCGCGGACATTTATCAGGCGGGCTACAGTCATGACACGGGTGAACATCTCTCGGGAAATATTCGCTGCCGCATGATCAATATTTATCCGGACAATACGATGGCGCATGAGTGCGATACGACGCGCGGCGATTCAGGATCGCCATTCATGATCCGCGAAGGCGATCAATACTATGTTGTGGCCACGGATTCCAATTTCCGCGCCAACCCGAATGGTCCGTATATCTATATAGCGGCACGTTCCGATGAATGGGTGCCGTATTATGAAGGTTTCCTCGCAGGCAATCTGGGCGAGGGCTCAACGCGCCCGCGCGGCCCGGGCAAACCGGGCGGACCGCAAAATCCGAATGCGCCGCTCTCACCCAAGGCAGGCGACGAATAATCATGGCGCAGGAACGAGCGGGATTCATTCTTCTAACATTGGCGGCACTGCTGGCCGTCGCCTATCTGGCGACCGGTTCTGGCCTGCCCGTTGAGTATCCGGGCACCGTTGCGCTCAAGGCGTCGGGTATATTGTTGCTAGCGGTTTATGCCGCGCGGCAGAATGCTTTTTTGCTCGCGCTTGCACTGGCCTTCTCGGCGATTGGCGACGCCATGCTGGCCTTGCAACCCGTCCGCATGACACTTGGTATAGGTGCTTTCGGCATGGCGCACATCCTCTACGCCTGGATATTCTTGCGGGTGGTGCGCGCGCGCGGCCTGCGGGGTCTGCCGGGATATGTTCTTGTGGCGACCATCGCGATTTTCGGCATTGCCATGTTGCTCTGGTTACAGCCGGGCATGGGTGAATTGCGTGTGCCCGCAACCATTTATAACGGCATAATTCTGATCATGGCGGCCATTGCGGTTCTGTCGAAAGCCCGCTGGTTGGCGGTTGTCGGCGCATTGTTATTTGTCGGGTCGGACAGTTTGATTGCTCTGGACTTGTTCAAGGACATAGACCCGGCCTGGCGGGCCCCGGCGGTCTGGATCAGTTATGTAACGGCGCAGTTCTGCCTCACACTGGGTCTGATACGCGAGCGTCCCTAGAATTCCCTGACAATCGAAACGTCGAAGCGGGAATCCCCTTCCTCAAACCCGGGCAGGGGTTCAAATTCGTGTCGATAGCGCCACGAGGCCTCGATGGCCCATGCTTCGCTCAGTGCTGTGATGAAGGAAAATTTCTGTTCCGCACGCGATGATTCCGCCATCAGCAGGCTGGTTTCCGAAGTGAACCGGCTGGTTTCGGTCACTTGCCATTCGAAATCCGATCCCAATTCGAGCGCAAACTGGCTTTCCGCCGAGCCCGTGACAGGTGAGACATAGCGAATGCCCGGACCGGCTCGCAACACCCAGCTTTTGTTGTCGGCAAGCTCTGGCCGATAGGCGAGGCCGGCGCTGACAAAGGATGTAAATTCGAAGCTGGAAAGCTGGTCCTGATCATATTCGCCGCCCAGAAACAGGCTGAACCGGCTGCCGATATCGCGTTCACCGCGCGCGGTCAGGGACAACTGATCACGGGCTACCGCGCCGCCGGATTCCGAATAGGCATAGTCTATGCCGGCTTCAAAACCCCATTCGGCAAGATCCCGCACGACCTCAAGCCCGAGTGTGTAATCCTGTTGGTCCGAATTGCCGCTATCCACCCGCAAACCCGCCGAGGCGCGCCCGCTCCAGCCGGAAAGCGGTGCGTTCAGCAATCCTTGATCAGCCTCGATAACATCAGATGCGGGGGCGGGCGGTGCTTCAGCCCCCGCCTCGACAAGCTGATTTTCGACACCGATATCAGCGGCCATGAACCGGTTTTCCGCAAGGGTCAGGCGCTCCGGCGCGATATCCGCCAGCGCGTTCAGCACGGACGGTGCACCGCCGGGGGCGACGCGGGCGAGCAAGGCTACGGTGTCGGAAAAGCCTGCATCATCTTGCGTCTCGGCCGCCTCGACGAGCAGGCGGTGATAATCCTCTGACAACTCCTGGCCGAAAGCCGCAGCCGAAAATGCCAGCGACAAAATCAAAATCGTCAGGCGTAAATACATAGGTCCCGCTCCAA
>BQJI01000072.1 GCA_021604625.1 Hyphobacterium sp.
GAAATTTTCCGCGCAGTGATTTCGCGCGACACGAACACGCTGATCCGTTACTCGTCCATTGGACCGGCGCGGGCTGCGCTCGAACGCCGCGACCCGTATGTAAACAATCACTTATGGGGCAATCAGGGCTATACGGGCGGCACGCTTGTTGGCGTTCTTACACAACCACCACCCTGCGTCATAGATTTGCCGCGCCGTCTTGATGCCGAAGGAAATCCGGTCACTACGCAGCGATCCATCGCTGTGTATCAAGAAGCCCGGTTTCGCGCTTTGACAGGCGGAAACATCACTTTCGCACCAGAACAGCGTGTGCGTTTGCCAGGCGTTGCCCGTCAGGATTATTTCGAATGTGACTTTGTCCAGAGCGGCTCAGACTGGCGCATGACGGATTTGTGCTCGATGCCCGCTGTTCGCGGCGGTATTGGCGAATAATTTCAATAATCGGGGAAAACCATGACCTATATTAAATTAGCGTCGGCTATGGCGGCATTTTCGCTTGCTGCCTGCAGTCAGCCAGCCAATGACCCGCAAACTGACCATTCACCTGCAGAAAACGGTTCAGCTATCGACGAAGCGATTGAAACCCAGACCGCCGAGCGCATTGATGAAAATGCCCGCCCGCCAGCCCGGGAAACAGATACCGCAATCACCGGTGAGGATCTGGCCTGGCGCATTCAGACACTCGCGTCCGACGAGTTTGAAGGCCGCGCGCCATCGACGCCCGGTGGCATCGCTGCCAGCCAGTGGATCGCCGACGAGATGGCACGATCCGGAATGGAACCCGGTGGTGAAAATGGCAGCTGGTTCCAGCGGGTGCCGCTGGTCGAAGCGACATTGCAAACAGACGCGTCCAGTTTTGAGATCACCGTCAATGGTGAACCCATGGGATTGGAAGGTCTGGACGATGTCGTTTATGGAACGCGACGCATCGAACCGGTCGTCAACATTGAAAATTCTGACATGGTATTCGTCGGATACGGCGTTGTGGCACCGGAATACAACTGGAATGATTATGAAGGCCTCGATGTTGAGGGCCGCACGGTCGTCATGCTGATCAACGACCCCGGTTTTGCATCAGGCGACCCGGATCTCTTCAATGGCAATGCCATGACCTATTACGGTCGCTGGACCTACAAATATGAAGAAGCCGCCCGGCAGGGCGCAGCTGCGGCCATCATCATCCATGAAACGGAAGCCGCCAGTTATGGCTGGAATGTTGTTTCGGGCTCCTGGTCTGGCCCGCAATTCGATTTGCAGCGACCTGAAGGCTCCATGCCTTTTGCCGGAGCAGAAAGCTGGATTACAAATGATCGTGGTCGGGAGCTGTTTTCGGCTGCAGGACTGGATTTTGATGCGCTGGTCGAAGCCGCCCACCAACCGGGTTTCGCGCCGGTAGAAATTCCCGGTGCACAGCTCGATGCGACTCTGACAAACGCGCACGAATTTCTGGATTCACGCAATGTCGCCGGAATTGTCCGCGGCACAGCACGACCGGACGAGTATGTGCTCTACATGGCCCACTGGGATCATATCGGCATGCGGGAAAGCGACGATCCCGACGCTGATGTAATTTACAATGGCGCCGTCGATAACGGCACCGGAACCAGTTCCATCCTCGAAATCGGCGAGGCTTTTGCCGCCAACCCACCGGAACGCTCCATCATCATTGTCGCGGTAACCGCCGAAGAATCCGGCTTGCTGGGTTCAGAATATTACGCAACCGACCCCCTGATCCCGTTTGCGCAAACCGTCGGCGGATTGAACATGGACGGCATGCTGCCCACCGGGCCGACAAGCGACATCGTTGTCATCGGCTATGGCGCGTCAGAGCTTGAAGACCATCTGGCTGTCGTTGCGGCAACGCAAGACCGGACTTTGTCGCCCGATCCCAACCCTGAAGCGGGATACTTTTATCGCTCCGACCATATCTCGCTCGCCAAACGCGGTGTCCCGATGATCTATGCAGATACGGGCTCCGTGAGCGTTGAGCTGGGTGCGGGCCATGTTGAAGAACTGGCCGCAGCCTATCGCGCCCTCGCCTACCACGGTCCGGAAGATGAATTCAGCTATGACTGGGATTTCGACGGGCTCGCCCGCGATGCGACCCTGCTCTTCCTGCTGGGCGAACGTATTGCCAATTCCGGAGAATGGCCGAATTGGTACGACGGAAATGAATTCCGGGCCCTGCGTGACGCGCAGCGTTCGAACGACTGATTACGCTTTGAAGAGGCACCGGAATATCGGTGCCTCTTCCATCGCACCAAAGGCATCGCCAACAAAATCACTATGCGCATCCAAAAGCGGGGCAGCGGAATTTGCAGACCGCATGGTTTGAACCGCACGACGCACATTGCCGCGAAGCGCGGCCTCTCCCAACGCCTGGACCAGATAATCCGGCGGCAATTCGCCAACGTCGTCGTCAATAATCAATGCCGACAGAGCGCGGCCTGTTTCCGTCTCGACATGCTGAAAGCCTGCCGCGACCAGCGTCTCGGCGAGTTCACGGCGCGTTTCGCTGTGAAATAGCGCGCAGATAAACGCCCTGACCTGTGACGCATCATGTTCTCCAAGAAGTTCGCGTGTCCTGTCGCTGCGGTCGATATCGTCAAGCGAACCGAGAAGCAGGTCGCCGTCATTCAACTGATTCAAAACCAGCGTCCGGACCTCATCTGGAATGGGCAAACCATCGAACGCCAAAGCATCGATCAATCGAAGTATGTCTGCATCAGGCAGGGACGATACAAGCGCAGCAAAGCGGGCCGCGTATAATGCTTCATCGAGCTGGAGGGCTTGCGCCAACAAATCGAGTTGCATCGCACTCATCCCGCGACGACGATGCGACGGGCAACGCAAACCCGGTCGAAGATACTCGTAAACGCCGTTCTCGGTGTGAGACGCCACCCTCAGGCTGATCGCAAAACCGGGCTTGGCAGAATAAACGACGCTGTGAATGAGGGATGGTCCTGACGATACCGGCTGAACACTTCCTGGCCCAAATTTCTCGAAACCGGTACGGCGTAATTGACCAACGGAAAATTCCGCAATGTCATGGTCATGCTCAAAATCAAACCGGGCATTGAACGATTCACCCTCGATCAGTTGGAAAGCGCCTGCCCAGTCATGCTGGTGAAGGCGGTCAGCCGCATCCGTCCATAGATGGCCGACGATGCGCACATGCTCGCCTTCGAACAGCGGTATGAGGCCCGGCTTGCTCGAACCTCCGAATGCATCCGTGAGGCCGGAATCCAAAACTTGCCACATCTGATCGAGCGACATGGGCTCGCAAAGCGGATTGTCATTCAGAATATCGCTGGCGATCGATGCAAAGGCTTGCGGCTGCAATCCCGCTTTCTGATAACGGGTCTCGGCATCCTGCCCGACGGCGTCAATAAACGTCTTCATGCCCGACCTCAAAACAGAAAACGCCCCGCAGCCGGGTGGAGACTGCGGGGCGTTCAATGAAAAACCGCTAGTCCCAGTACAGGACGCGTTTGGCTTTCGGGGCGGACTTCCGCAGAACTTTGAGTTTCAACATTCGGGTTTCCTCTTCTGAGTTGGTTCGACCTTTCTGGTCGATACAACCCCTGTTTGAAGTGAGTCGAATGTTCGCGTAAGTCCTTTCGGGAAATTATCAACAAGTATCAGGCAGCAGAGGCCCGACTCGCCTTTTTCCGCTCGTGTTCCTTGAGGTGACGTTTTCGGATGCGGATCGACTGTGGAGTCACTTCCACCAGCTCGTCATCATTGATGAATTCAAGCGCGAATTCGAGAGTTGCTCTGATCGGAGTCGTGAGTACGACGGCTTCGTCCGTTCCTGAGGCTCTGATATTGGTCAGTTGTTTTCCCTTTGTCGGATTGACCGGGAGATCATTGTCCCGGCTATGAATGCCTATAATCATGCCCTCATAGACTTCAGCGCCGTGTCCGATAAAAAGTTTGCCACGTTCCTGCAAGTTCCACAGCGCATATGACAGCGCTTTGCCATCAACCATCGATACAAGTGATCCATTCCGGCGTTGGCCGATTTCACCGGCAGCGCGAGGCGCATAGTGGTCAAAGGTGTGGAACATCAGCCCGGCACCGGACGTCGCGGTCATGAAGTCCGACCGGAAGCCGATCAGGCCCCGCGTTGGAATGTCATAGTCCAGACGCACACGCCCTTGCCCGTCAGGCATCATGTTCTTGAGCTGGCCTTTGCGTTCGCCCAGTTTTTCCATGATCGCACCCTGCGACTCCTCCGGCAGGTCGATCACAAGAGTTTCCCAAGGCTCACACAGCACGCCGTCGATTTCCTTCGTCAGGACTTGTGGCCGCGATATCGCCAGCTCGAAACCTTCGCGGCGCATATTCTCGATCAGAACCGACAAGTGTAACTCACCGCGCCCGGCAACCTGAAACTTGTCCGCATTATCCGTCTGCTCAACGCGCAGGGCGACATTATGGATCAATTCACGTTGCAAGCGGTCGTGCAGGTTTCTGCTGGTGACATACTTGCCCTCACGGCCCGAGAACGGGCTGTCATTGACCTGAAACGTCATGGCAATGGTCGGCTCATCGACCGTGAGTGGAGGCAGGGCTTCCACGTTTTCAGGTGCGCAGACAGTGTCTGAAATACTCAGCGGATCCAGACCGGTGAATGTAATGATATCGCCGGCACTGGCGCTATCCATTTCAACGCGCTCTAGCCCGTGGAAGCCGAACACTTGCTGAACCTTGCCGCGGCGTGTTTTGCCTTTGGAATCGATAACCGTAACAACATGATTGCGGTTCAGACTGCCCCGGCGAATCCGGCCAATCCCGATAATTCCCGTATAGCTGGAGTAATCCAGGGCGCTGACCTGCAATTGAAGCGGGCCGTTCAGGTCGACAGGCGGAGGCGGCGTGTGGTCCACAATCATTTGAAAAAGCGGCGTCATGTCATCGGCCGGCGACTCCGCATCGAGACCGGCAAAACCGTTCAGCGCAGAGGCGAAAACCACAGGAAAATCCAGTTGTTCATCCGTTGCACCGAGCCTGTCAAAAAGGTCAAAAGTCTGATCCACAACCCAGTCAGGCCGCGCGCCGGGTCGGTCAATCTTGTTGACGACAACGATTGGATTGAGCCCGCGCTCCAACGCTTTCCGGGTCACAAAAGCCGTCTGCGGCATTGGCCCGTCCACGGCATCGACAAGCAATAGAACCGAATCCGCCATGGACAAAACACGTTCAACCTCGCCACCAAAATCGGCGTGGCCGGGCGTATCGATGATATTGATCCGCCACTCCCGCCACGTCACCGCCGTGTTCTTTGCGAGAATCGTGATCCCGCGTTCTTTTTCAATATCGTTGGAGTCCATCATGCGCTCGGTCGTTTCGGCGCGATCTCCAAGTGTCCCCGATTGCTTCAAAAGCTGATCGACGAGCGTGGTTTTTCCATGGTCAACGTGGGCGACAATGGCAATATTGCGGAGTTTTTCCGGTGAAACGGACATGGGCAGGACTCAGACTTTGCGAGTGAAAATTCGCGCGCCTCTTAGCCTTGTCCTGTCTGCCCGGCTACCCCAAAAATGCAAAGCTGGTCGTCAGGCGTTCGCGAGTTGGCCAATCGAACCGGCGGTCGGCCGGCGGCGACGCTTGTTCCAGCGGAGAGCCGCAAGGATGATCGCTTGGGTGAAAACGCCAAAAAAGGAGAACAAAAACACCAGAGCCGAAACCTGCGATGCACGTGAGTGAATCAACCAGGCAGGACGGGTAATCACGAAATACCACCCCGGCGTGTCGATCCTTGCGAAGGCCAGGATTCGCCCGTCTGTCGTCATCGTCACGCCGGAATCGCGTCCGTCAGCCCGAATGGCACGACCCAACTCGTTGGCGTTAGATGCCGCGCTGGCCTGCGCAACCGCCTCAGGCGTCAATTCATCCAGCAAAAGCAAATTACGATGCGCAATCATCTCACCGTCGCGGGTGAGGATCATGTTTTCCGAATTCGGCTCCACATCGACGATAGCGTTAGCAAGATAATTCTGCATGGATATCGTGACACCGAAGGCACCTAGATGACGTCCGCCGGTCCGGATCGGTGTATGACAACCCGTCGTCAGCGCGGATCCATCATTCACATAAATCAAACGCGATAACGGTGTGCAGGCCGTTACACCTGTCGGGTTGTTTTCCGGCTCCACCACTTGAGCCAGCATTTCCGTCTGGAAATCGAAGTCCGCCGGGGCATTCATACGATAATATTCAAGACGGTCTTCACGCTGCGGGCCAAAAATAATCAGATCATTATGGCGGGTGAAGAAATACAGATTGTCGATCCGCGGATTAATCGCCTCACCATGTTGCCGAACAGTGTGATAGGCGGCAATCAAAAGGCGCTGTCGTTCGGCAGACAAATCATCAAGCGCAGGAATGAATGCGCCCATCCCATACGTATAATCGCCATCCACTGCGGCCTGCCCGTCAAACAATTCAGGGGCTGAACGCCTGGTGCCGTCCCCATATAGTGGAAACAGGCGCTCAAACTCGGCAGAAATATCAACGCCTTCCAACGCGGCCAGGCGACGCGCAAAACTGCGTTCAGCTGCGAATTCGATAGCACGTACATCATCAAACACTGTGCGTTGGCGGTTGGCTCGTTCTTCAATGTGAAGTGCGCTCACATCCATGATTTTCTGTTGGAAATAAGGTTTCAATGTCACATAGGCGGTGACAGCCGCGAACGACGCGACAACTGCCGCTACCAGGAATGTCATTCCTGTCGATTTCCAGTTTACCCTCTGCATCCGACCGCCCATTATTTGCAAATATACCCAATGCTCAGAGTAACGCGATTGGGTTAATATCCAGCCAACGCGCCAACCGTTATCCGCGCTTGATTACACCAGCGCAGTGCGGCTAAACCCGCCAGTGGAGAGGTGGCCGAGTGGTCGAAGGCGCTCCCCTGCTAAGGGAGTGTGCTAGAGATAGTACCGAGGGTTCGAATCCCTTCCTCTCCGCCACTTTTTTAGGTTATATATTTCAACATGTTATGATTTCTTCGCACTTGTTTGCGTGACACAATGTGTGACGTTTCCTGATTCCCGCGCCAGCATTTTGGAAACTTTCAATCCTGCTTCGGTTTGTCACTTGTACGCATTGGATTTTACCACAGGGCAATGCATGTGAATTTTCTCGTTAGGCGTCGGTGACTATGCTAGGTCGGCGAAGGGAGACAATCTTACATGAATCACCTGCTCACAGAACTGCGGCGCCGAAACGTATTTAGAGTTGCCGCTGCCTACTTGGTGGTGGGCTGGATCGTCATGCAGGTCGTATCAACGATAGGCAGCGCGGCCGGTTTGCCGGACTGGTCAGACAGCCTCGTTCTGGTCCTCTTGATAGGCGGCTTTCCTATCGTGCTATTCATTGCATGGGCGTTTGAACTGACCCCCGAAGGCATGAAGAAGACTGAAACACTTGACGATCCGAGCGGGTTCAAACCGCTCGGGCCCAGTGATTATGTTCTGATCGCCGGTGTTGTTGTCGTGCTGGGCGTCGTCGGGTTCCAGACAATGGGACAGAGCGGCGACGAACAGTCTGTCGCCCACCTTGAATCCGTTGAGACGAGTTTGGCTGAGGTGAACCCGCCCGACATCCCTGAGACACCCGTGGTCGAAGCCGAGACCGCAGGTGAACCAGTTTCCGAAGCCTCCATCGCGGTTCTGCCCTTTGCAGATTTTTCTCAAGACGGTGACCAGCAATATTTCTCTGACGGTATCGCCGAGGAACTTTTGAATGCCCTCGCGCAATTTCCCGATCTGCGGGTCGCGGCACGCACCTCGGCCTTCTCGTTTCGTGGTGATGATGTCGATTTGCGTGAAGTGGGGGATGCCCTCGGTGTGGCGCACGTTTTGGAAGGCTCGGTGCGTCGATCCGGCGATCAGTTGCGGATCACCGCCCAACTGATCCGCACCAGTGACGGCTATCATCTCTGGTCTGAAACCTACGAACGGACCATGACCGATATATTCCAGATTCAAGACGACATTGTCCGTGAACTTTCTCGTGTCCTGCAAACACGACTGGGTGTGGGCGCCGGGGCAGGTCGAGCCAGAGCGGACAATGTCGATCCACTCGCCTATGAACAATATCTGCGTGGCTTGGCTTTATGGGCTGATCGCGAGGAGCCTACCAATCGAGAAAACGCCTTTCGGGCTTTCCAACGAGCAACCGAGTATGACCCAGATTTCGCCGACGCTTGGGCGGCACTGGGCATGTCAATCATTCGATCTACTGGAGAAGATTTGACCGGGCTCTCGCGAACTGATGAAAACCACGTCGCCCTTGAAGCCGTAGAAACTGCGCTTGCGCTTGCGCCGGACAATGCACGCGCTCTTGCTGGCTCTGCTGTTTTCCACATGTCGAGACGGATGGATATCGAACTGGCGACCGCACATGCGCGCCAAGCCGTCGCGATGGCCCCCAATGCCGCCTACGCCCACTACGCATTGGCGAGTGTATTGGAGCTTCGCGGGGACGTCATCGAATTCGAACGGGCCGCAGATCGTGCCATGACCCTCGATCCACTCAATCAAACGATACACCGCGTTCTCTTAGACGGGCTATCAAGTTACGGGCTTGGCCCTACCATGTTCGACACCAGCGAAAATTGTTCTGCCTACAGCACAATCAGCGCCTGTCTGGTCAGCCGCGCGACCGCAGCTATAGGAGCCGGAGATACGTCACGGTTGAGTGTGATCCTGACCGGTCTGGCCCAAGCCGAAATCGTCGAGGGCCCTGTTGCTTGGGCGATCAGCGATGGAATTGCTGGTGCTGCCGAATATCTCGAGGCTGAAGCGGCGTTGTATTTGGGAGCCGAAAGTGAGTATCTGGCACAACTTGAACAATTGGCTTTGGAATCGACCGACACTGAATACTGGCGTGTCAGCTTGCTTGCCGAATTTGGTCATATTGAGCTGGCGTTAAACCTGTTGATTGAGGTCTATGAGGTGGGCTCAGTCACTGAATTCAACCACCACTTGACGGGCAACAACTACGAATTCCCTGAAACACTGCGTCGCCATCCGCGTTATCATGAATTTTGGGAATTGCCGGGCATGCCGGAGTTGGAAGCGATACGACGATCCAACGGCCAGACCGGTGGACTACCCCTATCGATTGCGGACGGTGAATAATACCTCCCTAATGTCTTGAAAGCTGCCAGTCTCGCGCAATGCTAGCGATCGCGTCCGATTGAAAAACGTTCCGGAGTTCTGATTTTGACCGGCCCGTGCAAATCTCTGCGGACACACCTATATACAAAATATAGCTCATCTCATTCGGCAGGAGCAATCAATGTCCCGCGCTTTCAAAAAAGACCCGGAGGCCGTCGCGCGTCTCTCGCCGGAACAATTCCGCATCACCCAGGAAAGCGGCACAGAGCGGCCCTTCACCGGCGAATTCAACGATCACAATGAGATCGGCCTATATGTCGATATCGTCTCTGGCGAACCGTTATTTACGTCAATGGATAAGTTCGACAGTGGCTGTGGGTGGCCAAGCTTCGCCAAACCCGTTGCCAGCAAAAATATCAATGAAAATAAAGATGTTTCCCACGGCATGATCCGCACGGAAGTCCGATCGACCCATGGCGATAGTCATCTGGGTCACGTTTTTGACGACGGCCCGGAAGATCAAGGCGGATTGCGATATTGTATCAACTCCGCATCGCTTCGGTTCATACCGGTCAGTCAGCTGGAAGCAGATGGATATGGTGAGTATCTCGAACTTTTTGCGAAAGAAGCATAAAGAGCGTCAATTGATGCAGCCCGGCGCTTGCCTGTTGCGCCTTCTCACGGCTTAATTTTAACCGGACAGTCCGGGCCAAGCGAAATGACCAACGATATACTTCGAAACATTTCTGCCCGATTGAAAGTCGGAGATTTCCCCGGCGCCGAACGCATAGCCGCCGGAGCGCTCGACGCCCATCCTGACAATCCTGAACTGAATGCGTTTGCCGCATTTATCGCCCTGCAACAGAACCGGCGATCAAATGCGCAGCACCACGCTCGGAAAGCTGCCCAATCGCGACAAGCGCGTCCGGTCGCGCAGTCTGCCAATATTCTGGCGAAGCTGAGAGTGTTTGATGAGGCCGCGGCGGCGGCTCGAAGCATCGCTTTGCACAACACGACAGACCCGGTTGTACTCGACCAGCTCGGTGCCTGCTTCACCGCCTGCGCCGAGCATGGTGAGGCCGAAAACGCCTACTTCAGACTGACCGAACTGTTT
>BQJI01000073.1 GCA_021604625.1 Hyphobacterium sp.
CCCTGCCATTCGAGAATGGCACCCCAGCCGCCGGGGCCGGGATTGCCGGAACAGGCGCCGTCGGTATGAATTGTGATCAACCCCATCAGCTTGCTTTCACCGAATATTTCTTCGCCAGATCCGCCAGTCCGGCGCGGACCAGTTCGGCCAGAACGTCCATGTCGATATCTTCCAGCTTGTTGATGTAAAGGCAGGACTTGCCCAGTTTGTGCTTGCCCAATCGGTCAAGAATGTCGCCGTAATCCTGGTAGCCCGGGATGATGTAGAGAACCAGGTTTGCCTTGCGCGGAGAAAACCCGGTCGCAAGGAAATCACCTTCGCGTCCGCTGTCATATTTGTAGTGATATTCGCCAAATCCGATGATGGACGGGCCCCACATACGCGCTTTCCAGCCGGTTATATCTTCGAAGAATTTCAGCAATTCGAGGCTTTGGGTGCGCCGTTTTTCCGGTTCTACGGAGGACAGAAAGGTCTGCGGTGTGGTCTCGGTCGGCCGGGTTTTATTCTCGCTCATACCTGCTCCTCCGGCGCGACAAGGCGCGGCAATTTGAACACCACATTCTCGTCGGTTACCCGCAATTCCTCGACTGATGCGTCATATCGCTCGCTGATGGCGGCTATCAGATCCTCGATCAATTGCTCCGGCGCGGATGCGCCGGCGGTCAATCCGACGGTTTTTGCATGGTCCAGCATGGACCAGTTAACAACGCTGGCATCTTCGACAAGGGCGGCCTGTTTGGCACCGGCACGCAGCGCGACCTCGACCAGGCGTTTCGAGTTTGATGACGTCTCGGAGCCGATCACCAGCACAACGTCGCACGGCTCGGCCATGGCTTTGACGGCTGCCTGCCGATTGGTGGTGGCGTAGCAAATGTCTTCCTTGTGCGGCGCGGTGATCTGCGGAAAGCGGGCCTGCAGCGCTGCGACGATCTCTGCGGTATCATCAACCGACAGCGTGGTCTGGGTGACAAATGACAGGCTGGACGGGTCTTTCGGCTCAAATGCCGCCACATCGTCGACCGTTTCAACAAGCGTGATAGCCCCCGGTGGAAGCTGGCCGAGTGTGCCGATGACTTCCGGGTGGCCGGCATGTCCGATCAGGACGATTTCTTTTCCGGCTGCATGGTGACGCTGCGCTTCGACATGGACTTTGGACACGAGCGGGCAGGTGGCATCGATAAAGATCATTTCCCGCCGTTCGGCTTCAGCGGGAACAGATTTCGGAACGCCATGGGCTGAAAAAACCACCGGCCGTTCGGTCGGTGCATCGTCGAGCTCCTCGACAAAGACCGCACCGATTCGTTCCAGCCGTTCAACAACATGGCGATTGTGGACAATTTCATGCCGGACAAAAACCGGCGCGCCGAATTTCGCGATCGCCTGCTCTACAATCTGAATCGCCCGATCCACACCTGCACAAAACCCGCGTGGCGCTGCGAGCAGAATTTTGATGGGCTGTCTGGCCTGGGACATTTCCTGTCTTTCATATGCGGTCGCGACGTTGCGGCGACTGGTAAGGCATCGTAAGACCCTGATCTAGTAAAGCGACCGTCCGGAGTCACCACCCATGCGCTTGTTTGTTCCGCTGATTGCGATTGTTCTTGCTGGCTGTAATACGCTCGACCGTGTCGTCAACGAAGCGCCCGACAATCCCGGGCCGTGCCCGTCGGCATTGACGCTGTATGATGCGCACCGCGTTGTCGAGATCAATGGCGATGGTTTGACGGTCGATTCGGTCGGTTTTACCGGCGAGATCAATGGCGTGCGGTCGCTGTGTCGCTATTTCGACCTTGAGCCGATCCGGGCGAATCTGGAAATTGATTTCGGGTTTGGCCGTGGACCTGCGGCGCAGGGCAGCGAGCACACTTTCACCTATTTTATCGCCGTGACCCGTCGTGACAGTGTGGTCATTCACCGCGAAAATTTCCCGATTACGGTGCGTTTCGAGCCGGGTCAGGACCGGGTTTTCCTGACCGAGACGATCAACCGGATTTCAATTCCGCGCGCGACCGAAACGACATCAGGCACCAATTTCGAGATTATCGTCGGCTTTGACCTGACGCCGGAACAACTGGCGTGGAACCGTACCGGACAACGCTTCCGGGTTGATGCGGGCCGGGGCCAGGACTGATCATATGACGTCCATCGTTGAACAATTGTCCGCGCGTGTTGGCGCGGCCTTTGCGGCTATTGATCTACCGGCAGATCTCGGCCGGTGCGTGGAATCGGATCGCCCGGATTTGTCGCCCTATCAGTGTAATGGTGCGATGGCAGCGGCGAAGCTCGCGAAAAAAGCCCCGCGGGCCGTAGCCGAGGATGTTGTGGCGAAGCTGACCGGTGATGCGCTCATCGAGAAGCTGGAAATTGCCGGCCCGGGTTTTCTGAATATCACGCCGGTAAATGCGGTTTACGCGCATCGCGCCAATGATATTGCTGAGGACGATCAGGCGGGTGCCAGGAAAGTTGAACATCCGCGCACCGTGATGATCGATTTCGGCGGCCCGAATGTCGCCAAACCCATGCATGTCGGTCATTTGCGGTCATCGGTGCTGGGCGACAGTCTGCAGCGTCTGTTCCGCTTTCGTGGCGACACCGTCGTATCGGATATCCATCTGGGCGATTGGGGCTATCAGATGGGGTTGTTGATTACCGAGCTTGAATCCGAACAGCCCGATCTTGCCTATTTTGACGCTGAGTATTCGGGTGAATACCCGGCTGATGCGCCGGTCACAATTCAGGATTTGTCGCGGCTTTATCCGCAAGCTGCGGCTGCGGCGAAAGAGGATGAGGCGCGCGCTGCCGTCGCCCGCAAGGCCACTGCCGAATTGCAAGCTGGTCGTCGCGGTTATCGCGCCTTGCTGGCGCATTTCATTTCGGTTTCGATTGCCGCCTTGAAGCAGGATTTTGATGCGCTGGGCGTGCATTTCGATCTGTGGAAGGGCGAGAGTGACGTCAATGATTTGATCCCGGCACTGGTCGAGGACTTCAAGGCACGCGGCGTTGCCGAAAAATCGGACGGCGCCTGGGTCGTGCGAGTCGCGCGTGAGGACGACAAGAAAGAGCTGGCACCGCTTATCCTTGTTAGTTCGCAAGGGTCTGCGCTTTATGGCACGACCGACCTGGCGACGATTCAGGATCGTAAAACCGGCTATAATCCGGACCTTATTCTTTATGTGGTCGATCTGGGTCAATCGGATCATTTCGAACAGGTCTACCGGGCTGCCTACAAGGCGGGCCTCGCTCCGGAAGGCGCGCTGGAACACGTCAAATTCGGAACGGTCAACGGCACGGATGGCAAACGTCTGCGAACGCGCGCGGGCGGAACTTTCCGCCTGGCGGATCTGATTGGCGAAGCGTTCGATCGGGCAAAATCGCGGCTCAACGAAGCCGGGCTGGGCGCTGAATTGTCACCGGAAGACTTTGAGTCCGTTGCGCGCATGGTGGCGAATGCGGCGATCAAGTTCGCCGATCTGCAAAATTACCGGACGACGAATTATATTTTCGAGCTCGACCGTTTCATTTCGTTCGAGGGCAAGACCGGCCCCTATTTGCTGTATCAGGCTGTTCGCGTGAAATCGATCATGCGCAAGGCGGCCGCAGAAGGGCTTGATCCGGGACCGATCAGTGTTGGCACGAATGAAGAGGCTGCGCTCGTGCGCCGTCTTGATGGCTTCGATTCGGCTTTGCAACGTGCATATGAATTGCGGGCGCCAAACCATTTGTGTGACCACGTCTATTTGTTGGCGCAGGCGTTTTCATCCTTTTATGCCGCCTGTCCGATCCTGCCGGAGAAGGATGAGGCTATACGGCGGTCGCGACTGGCATTGGCCGAGACGACGCTGAAGCAACTGGAACTGACGCTTTCGCTGATCGGGCTGGATGCACCTGAAAAAATGTAGAGCAGGGCGCGATTGACTCTTATTGCGTGCGCTCTAAACCTCAATTCTTCCCGTCCCCGCGGGAGAGACCGGCGAATAATGCCGGCGCCGAAGGCGCAACCGCCCCGGAAACGCTCAGGCAAACGGACCGCGGGATGACGAAACGCTGGAAAGTGGATGTCTGAACAGGCGTCCCACCGACGGAGCAAGCCAGAGAGGGGTCATCCTTCTTCTCGCGGAATCTCTCAGGTCAGGCCGACAGCGGGGGCCGTCCGGAAATCCGGACATGCCGGATACGGGGACTAATGACATGACCGAAATACTGCAAACACCCTTGCATGACCTGCATGTTGAGCTGGGCGCGAAAATGACGCCCTTTGCAGGCTATGACATGCCGCTGCAGTATGAGGGCATCATGGCGGAGCATAATCACACCCGCCAATCTGCCGGGCTGTTCGATGTCTCGCATATGGGGCAGGCGCATTATACTGGCGACGAGGCCGCGCTTGAAAAACTGATCACCGCAGATCTTGCGGCGCTGAAGCCGGGTGAGCAGAAATATACGCTATTGCTGAACGATGAAGGCGGCATTCGCGATGATTTGATGGTCTCGCGTCCGTTCGGCGAAGATGGCCTCTACATCGTCGTCAATGCCGCGACAAAGGCCGCTGATTTCGCCCATATGGCGTCGAATACGGCAGGCGTCGGCGAATTACGAATTATCGAAGATCGCGCGCTGATCGCGCTGCAGGGCCCGGCCGCTGCCGACGTTTTCGGTGCCCTGCTGCCCGCGGCGGCCGAGATGGTATTCATGCAGTGCGGTGTCTTCGATCTGGAGGGCGTTGAACTCTATGTGTCGCGATCCGGCTATACCGGTGAAGATGGATATGAAATTTCAATTCCCGCCGCGAATGCCGAAGCGGTCGCTCGCAAAATTCTGGGCGATGATCGCGCCAAGCCGATTGGCCTGGGCGCACGCGATTCCCTGCGACTGGAAGCCGGGCTTTGCCTTTACGGCCACGACATGGATGAAAACCGAACGCCGGTTGAAGCGACGCTGATGTGGGCGATTGCCAAACCGCGCCGCGAACGCCTCGACTTTCCAGGTGCTGCCCGTGTGATGCAGATGTTTGCCGACAAGCCGGCGCGCAAGCGGATCGGCTTTACGATGTCCGGTGCCCCTGCTCGCGAAGGTGCAGAAATCGTCAAAGATGGCAAAACGATTGGCGTTGTGACGTCCGGCGGTTTCGGGCCGACAATCGGCGGCCCGGTCGGCATGGCCTATGTCGATCTGGAATACGCCGTTGCGGATACCGAATTTGAAATCCTGCTGCGCGGCAAAGCCCGCCCGGCAAAAGTGACGAAAATGCCTTTCGTCGAACACCGTTTTTATCGGGGCTAACAGGGGAGAGTGAGATGAGCGTTAAATTTACCAAAGACCATGAATGGGTGAAGGTGGACGGTGACGAGGCGACAGTCGGCATCACCGCTTATGCGGCAGACCAGCTGGGTGACGTTGTGTTTGTCGAATTGCCGGATGTCGGCAAGTCCTTTGAACCGGGCGATGAAATGGCCGTTGTGGAGTCTGTGAAAGCGGCGTCGGAAGTCTATGCGCCGGTGTCCGGTGAAGTCGTGGCTGTCAATGACGTGCTTGAAGGTGAGCCGCAGAAAGTCAATGAAAGCGCAGATGGTGATGGCTGGTTCGTGAAGCTGAAGCTGTCGGACAAGAGCCAGCTTGATGGCTTGATGGATGAAGCCGCCTACAAAGCGCATATTTCCTAGACCCAGATCAGGACAAGCGGATGAGATATCTCCCACTGACGCCGGCTGACCGGCAGGCCATGCTTGAAAAAATTGGCGTGACGTCGATCGACGCGCTTTTCACTGATGTACCGGAGGCCGCGCGGCTGCATGGCCCGGTGGATTTGCCGCCTCACCAGACGGAGCTACAGGTCGAGCGGGCATTGTCGAAAATGGCGGCGGAAAACATAGCGGCGTCCAGCGTGCCGTTCTTCGTCGGTGCGGGCGCGTATAAACACCATGTCCCGGCAACCGTGGATCATCTCATACAGCGATCCGAATTCCTGACCTCCTACACGCCATACCAGCCGGAAATCAGCCAGGGCACGCTTCAGACCCTGTTTGAGTTTCAGACCCAGGTCGCGCTCATGACCGGCATGGATGTGGCCAATGCCTCCATGTATGACGGCTCGACTGCGTGTGGAGAAGCCGTATTGATGGCGGCGCGGGTGACCAAGCGCAAGAAAGCCGTACTCGCCGGTTCATTGCATCCGCATTATGCGGCGACGACGCGCACAACTGCGAAGTATCTCGACATCGATATCGTCTCTTCAAAACCGGATCTGGATGGATTGTCGGGCATTGCCGATCTGATCGATGATGAAACGGCGTGTGTCGTGATCCAGACGCCTGACGTTTTCGGTCGCCTGCACGATCTGACGGAGATTGCCGAAAAGGCCCATCAGCACGGCGCGCTGGTGATCTCGGTGTTCACCGAAGCGGTGTCGCTGGGCCTGGTCAAGTCGCCCGGTGATATGGGCGCAGACATTGCTGTTGGCGAAGGGCAGGGCATTGGCGTGGGCCTTAATTTCGGTGGACCTTATGTCGGACTGTTTGCCTGCAAGAATGATCGCAATTTCATCCGCAACATGCCCGGCCGACTGGCCGGGGAAACCGTCGACGCCGATGGACGCCGGGGCTATGTGCTGACGCTGTCGACGCGCGAACAGCACATCCGGCGCGAGAAAGCGACATCGAATATCTGCACCAATTCCGGCCTGTGTGCGCTGGCTTTCACCATTCACATGACGCTGCTGGGAGAAAAGGGCCTGACGACACTGGCCCAGCTCAATCACGAGACCGCGTGCGATCTGGCGGATCGTCTATCGGGCATTGCGGGCGTGGACTTGCTGACAGACAGCTTCTTCAATGAATTTGCTCTTCGACTGCCGAAACCGGCTGCGGGCGTTCTCGATCAGCTGGTTGAAAAAGGCGTTCTGGGCGGCATCGCAGCCTCGCGCCTTTATCCGGGCGAGCTGGACGATGTGCTGATCGTGGCGGCGACGGAAACCAATACGGATGATGATCTTGCGGCCTTCGAGACCGCTCTGCGGGAGGTGTTGTCATGAGCATGAATACACAAGGCCGTCCGACCCGTATGGAGCATGATCTCGATCCGGGCGCGTATGAAGACACGCTGTCTGGTTCGCGTGGTCTGGAACAGGCGGAGCCTCTGCTGTTCGAACGCGGATCGCTGGATGTAACCGGCGTTGATTTACCAACGCCCAGGGGTGGAAAAAATCGCCTTGGCGGCATGAAGCGCGAAGGGCCGATTGGGCTGCCGGGCCTCGCCGAGCCGGAAGCCATGCGCCATTATGTGCGTCTCAGCCGCAAGAATTACGCGATTGATCTGGGGCTTTATCCGCTGGGCTCGTGCACGATGAAGCACAATCCGCGCCTGAATGAAAAAATGGCGCGCCTTCCCGGTTTTGCCGACATTCACCCGCTGCAACCCGAGCAGACAGTTCAGGGCGCATACAAGCTGATTGAAGAGCTGGCGCGCTGGCTGATGGTGTTGACCGGCACGCCTGCCGTCGCCATGAGCCCGAAAGCGGGTGCGCATGGCGAGCTGTGCGGTATGATGGCAATCCGTGCAGCGCTTGATGCGCGCGGAGAAACCGGCCGCCGCCGCGTTCTGGTTCCGGAATCCGCGCACGGCACCAATCCGGCGACCGCTGTCCAGTGTGGATTTATCACCGACGAAATTCCCGCCGATGCCACGGGCCGTGTCGATATGGAGGCTTTCAAGGCCAAGCTCGGCGATGATGTCGCCGGCATCATGCTGACCAATCCGAATACGTGCGGCCTGTTTGAACGCGATATTCGCGAGATCGCTGATCTGATCCACGAGGCAGGCGGCTATTTCTATTGCGACGGGGCGAATTTCAACGCCATCATGGGCCGCGTGCGTCCGGGTGATCTTGGCATTGATGCCATGCACATCAATCTACACAAGACCTTCTCCACCCCGCATGGCGGCGGCGGTCCGGGCTCCGGCCCGACTGTGTTCTCCGAAGCTTTGGCACCTTATGCACCTCTGCCGTTTGTTGTTCAGACGGAGGATGGCGCGTTGCTGAGAATGGCGGAGAATGAAAGCGATATAGACGGGGATGACATTCAACCCTTTGGCCGTCTTACCGCCTTCCATGGTCAGATGGGTATGTTCACGCGGGCGCTGACCTACATGATGAGCCACGGCTCGGATGGCCTGAAACAGGCCTCCGGCGATGCCGTGCTGAATGCGAATTACATTCTGGCACGTCTTAAAGATGTGATGACCCCGGCCTTTGAGGGCACGTGCATGCATGAAGCCCTGTTTGATGATCGCTTTCTGAAAGATACCGGCGTGACGACGCTTGATTTTGCCAAGGCGATGATCGATGAAGGCTATCATCCGATGACGATGTATTTCCCGCTGGTTGTCCATGGCGCAATGCTGATTGAACCGACGGAAACCGAATCGAAATCCGGCCTCGACCGCTTCTGCGACGTTCTGTGCGGATTGACGGACGCTGCAAAAGCCGGGGACGCTGATCGCTTCAAGGCTGCGCCTGTTCATGCGCCGATGCGGCGACTGGATGAAACGCGTGCCGCGCGATCACCGGTTCTGCGCTGGTTGCCGTCTGAGGACGACAGCAAAAACTAACAGCCATTTGGTTCCTAGTTTCGCCCGATTTAGGACGTTTTCACTGCTATTGTGTTGCCGTGGTCCTATCCGTTCACTTGAGGATCACATATTCAGAACCATCTATAGGAAAGGACGTTTGCGGGAATCGTATGAACGAGACGCTGAACAATATGAGCAAGTCGCCACTGGGCAGCGTTATCGCAACCGTTTTTCGCATGATCGGGGTCGCCCTCGGATTGGCGCTGATGGTGATTGCCGTGCCTTTGACGCTGACGCCAATCCCGTTGGGCATTCCGCTTTTCATATTCGGCGTGCTGCTGATGGCGGGCAGTTCACCGCGCGCCCACCGGGCGATCACCGGATTTCTGAAACGACATCCCGGTATCTGGCGACGGGTCAAACGGATCTTCGGTGAAAAAGATGACGATCCGGAAAACGACAATCAATCTGCCGAGACATAAAAAAGCCCCGGTTTTCCGGGGCTTTGTTTGTTGTAGACGGGCGCGTATCGCCTAGTTCAGCTTGCCTTCTAGATCTGCGAGATCGGCTTTGAGGCGTTTGCCATGGTCGGCGGCCTTGGTGTTGTCAGTGATCAGTTTGGCGGCGGCATCGGTTGCGAGATCCGCAGCGAGTGCTTTGACTTCCGCAACAGCATGGGCTTCGGCCTGGGCGATACGTTGTTCTGCCAGTGCCGTGCGGCGTTCCAGACGTGCAGCCAACTCCTTGCGCGATTCGTCCCGCAGGTTTTTGGCGTCGTCCTTGGCCTGCTCGATGATCGCTTCGGCTTCGGCTTCGGTTTCACGTTGCTTGCGCTGAAAGCTGGACAGCAATTCCTGGGCTTCTTCACGCATGCGACGCGCATCATCCAGATCAGCGCGAATTTTATCCGCCCGATCATCGAGTTGTTTGGTGATAATGCCGGGCACTTTCGCCCAGATCAGAATTCCAAAGAAAATGATGACGCCGAGAAAGGCCCAGAAGGAAGTATCGCCAAACAGGTAAGACATATCGACCTCTATTGCCCGTCCAACGCCTTGATGGCGCCGTCAGCATCCTTTTCCGTAACGCTCAGTCCACCAATGTGATTGGCAATCTCGACAGCGCTCGTGGCCGCAATGGTGCGAACTTCGGCCAGAGCCGCGGCGCGGGCTTTGGCAAGCTTTGCTTCGGCCTCTGCAGACGTAGCAGCAATCGTGGCGTCGACTTCAGCCGTCTCGTCCGCGATTTCCTGATCCATGTCGGCTTTCGCATCAGCAGCCAGACTGTGGGCCCGGGCGCGCGCATCGGCGAGCGCTTTCTCGTAAGTGGCCCGCGTCTCTTCTGCGTCCGCAGATATTTGTTGAGCCGCGTCGAGATCATCGGCAATGCGATCCCGGCGTTCCTCGATGATGCCGCCAATCCTGGGCAGGATCCAGCGTGACATCAGGAAATAGAGTGCCGCGAATGAAATCAGCAGCCAGAAAATCTGGGATGCAAAATAGGTCGGGTCAAATGGCGGGAAGACGTCGGAGGCTGCGTGCTCTCCGCCGTGGGCTTCCTCAGCCGCGGTTACCGCCAGATTCATCATCGCAATGAGCGTCATGGGACGACTCTTTCCGTTAGCACAATA
>BQJI01000074.1 GCA_021604625.1 Hyphobacterium sp.
CTCTCAAACTTCCGGCCTGGGATTGCCAACCCTATGACCGGGTCTCTCCGAGCCCGCGGGTCGCAGCGCGCCGTTCGGCAACTCTGGCCTGGCTCGCGTCACGAAACCCGGCAGACACAGCACCTTTATTGATTATCGGCACGATCAATGCGGTGACGCAAAAGTGCGCACCGCGTGACTTGATGCAAAAGCAGGGATTTGTCGCAAAGCCTGGCGAAATTATCGATCTCGATGGTTTGAAATCCTATCTCACAACAAATGGATATGCGCGCACGACGACGGTACGCGAACCCGGTGATTTTGCCATTCGTGGCGGCGTTGTTGATGCCTTTCCACCTGGAATGGAGGAGCCGGTCAGACTGGATATGTTTGGCGACACGCTGGAATCTATCCGCGCGTTCGATCCGGAAACCCAACGTTCCATACGGCAATTGAAATCAATCGCGTTTTCACCTGTCAGTGAATTGTTTCTGGATGAGGCCAGCATTTCCCGCTTTCGCGCGGGTTATGTCGCGGCTTTTGGGGCAATCACCGATGGCGACCCAATCTATGAAGGCGTGAGTTCCGGCATGCGCCCGCAGGGTGTGGAGCATTGGCTCCCGCTATTTCACACACACCTTGAGACGCCGTTCGACTATCTCGGTGAGGGCGCTCTAATCGCCATTGACCACCTGGTCGGCGATGCACTCAAGCAACGTCAGGATACTGTGAATGATTATTTTGATGCGCGCAAAACGGTCGCGGGGCAGGTAACGGGCGGTATCAGGGCTCCGGTGTATCGTGCTCTGCAGCCCGAAAGCCTATATCTGCCGCCGGATGAATACGAAGCGTCTGTCCGGCGATTTGATGTGCGAAAACTGACCCCCTTCAATGAACCCGATGCATTGGATGCTGGTGGTCGACAAGCGCGAAGTTTCGCAGCAGAGAGGGCCGCAGAAGGCGTCAATATTTTCGATGCCGCAGCCAAATATATCCGTGAGCAAACCAGCTTCGGTAAGCGGGTCATTATTGCATCCTGGACGGAAGGCGCGTCAGACCGCATGGCCAGCGTCCTCGGCGATCATGGGGTCGAAACCATAAATGCGCTCGGTCGCTGGTCAGACCTTGAGGCGCAGCCAGCAAAAAGGATCTGCCGCACCGTGTTGCCGCTCGAACACGGGTTCGAGACATCCGCTCTGGTCGTCATTTCCGAGCAGGACGTATTGGGGGACAGGCTGGCGCGTCCGCGGCGTAAAAAGGGCGCGGAGGTTATTCTGGAGGCGGGATCGCTGTCGGTGGGCGATCTGGTTGTTCATAGCGATCATGGTCTGGGCCGGTATCTCGGGCTTCGCACGCTGAATGTTCATGATGCGCCCCATGATTGCCTGGAAATCGAATATTCCGGTGGTTCAAAACTTTTCCTTCCGGTTGAAAATATCGAGCTCTTGTCCCGTTACGGCAATGAGAATGACGCCGCCCAACTCGACAAACTCGGCGGTGTCGCCTGGCAAGCGCGTAAAGCCAAGGCCAAGAAACGTCTCCGCGACATGGCCGAACAACTCATTCGGATTGCGGCTCAGCGAAACGCCAAAACAGCTGACACCATTTCGCCGCCCAGTGGTTCGTATGACGAGTTTTGCGCGGCTTTCCCTTATGTCGAAACCGACGATCAATTGTCGGCGATCGAGGATGTATTCGCGGATCTCGCCAGCGGAAGGCCCATGGATCGATTGATCTGCGGGGATGTCGGATTTGGCAAAACCGAAGTGGCGCTACGTGCCGCGTTCATCGCGGCGATGGAGGGACGTCAGGTGGCGGTGGTCGCGCCGACCACTTTATTGGCGCGCCAGCACTACAAGACGTTTGCGGAACGGTTCAGAAACTGGCCGATCAAGGTACGCCATCTATCGCGACTTGTGCCGGCAAAGGAAGCCACGCTGACGCGCAAGGCACTGGCTGACGGTAAAGTCGAGATTGTCATCGGCACCCACGCTCTTCTGTCGGATTCGGTCAAATTTTCCGACCTTGGTCTTCTGATCGTGGATGAAGAGCAGCATTTCGGGGTCAAACACAAAGAACGTCTGAAGGAATTGCGGTCTGACGTTCACGTTCTGACGCTGACGGCGACCCCCATTCCGCGCACACTTCAGCTGGCTTTGACGGGCATTCGCGATCTATCAATCATCGCGACTCCGCCGATCGACCGGTTAGCGGTGCGGACGTATGTTTCACCATTCGATCCGGTGACGGTCCGCGAAGCCTTGTTGCGCGAAAAATATCGTGGCGGATTGAGTTATTTCGTTGCGCCCCGGATTTCCGATCTCGATGCGATGGCGACTTTCCTTCGAGAGCAAGTGCCGGAAGTCTCGTTCATTGTTGCACATGGCCAATTAGCGCCAACGCGGCTCGAAGACATCATGACGGCCTTTTATGAGGGGCGTTATGATGTTCTGGTTTCAACATCCATTGTTGAATCTGGGCTCGATATTCCAACCGCAAATACAATGATCATCTACCGGGCGGACCGTTTCGGACTGGCGCAATTATACCAATTGCGCGGCCGGGTCGGTCGATCCAAGACGCGCGCCTATGCGTATCTGACGACAGGCACGGAAAAAACCATCACTGCTCAGGCGGAACGCCGATTACAGGTTCTGCATTCACTGGATACATTGGGCGCCGGTTTCTCGCTTGCCAGTCATGATCTCGATATCAGGGGAGGCGGGAACTTGCTGGGCGAAGAACAATCCGGTCATATCCGAGATGTTGGCGTCGAGCTTTATCAATCCATGCTGGAAGAGGCCGTTGCGTCGCTTCAGCATGATCGGGAGGAAGATGACCGCGACTGGTCACCGGCGATCAATGCCGGTGCGTCTGTGCTGATTCCCGAAAGCTATGTGGCCGACCTTGATCTGCGCCTTCAACTTTACCGGCGTGTATCAGGCCTTTCGAACAAAGCAGAACGCGAAGCATTCGCGGCAGAACTTATCGATCGGTTTGGCCCGTTGCCGGAAGAAGTTGACCAGCTTCTGCACGTCATGGCGGTCAAGACGCTTTGCAAGATTGCGGGTGTCCAGAAAATCGACGCGGGGCCGAAGGGCGCAACCGTTCAGTTCCGCAATGACAAATTCGCCAATCCCGCAGGACTGATCAAGCTGGTAACGGATAATCCGAAAGAATTCCGAATTCGCCCCGATCAGAAAATTTTCATTGCGGGGGACTGGCCTGAGCCGCGGCAACGCCTGAAAGGTCTGGAGCGCGCGTTGGCGCGCATGGCCGATCTGGCTCGCCGAGAAAACGGTTAAACTGCCTCCATGCGCGAGGTTGCCAATTTGCGTTGGCCTCGCTCAACCAGGGCTTCGGCGGTTTCTTCACCGGTCGCTTCCAGCGCCGCGCAATTTATGTTGAGCCGGAACGGATGCAGGGGGTCATCACCGTCAAATGCGGTGCAGTCAGCCACCGCTGAAACCCGTTCCGCGACACAAACCGCGCCGTCTGCATTGGTATGAGGCAGGATCGCGGCGTAGAGATCAGGACCGATCAAAGCCGGGCAATCTTCAGCTCGCAGTAAATGACGTAACATCGACGCAAATTGCTGCCTGGCGTCGTCCTGCCGTTTTTGACTGATTGGGATTTCGGGCGTTTTTATTGCCATCAACACCAGTCCGGTCGGTTTTCCAGAACGTGCAGCTGTGTTGAGAAGATCCTGCAGATGGGCGAGTGAAAACTTTGGACGAAACAGGCCGAGTTCTGCATCGGTCGTCGACCGCGCCCTGCAATTTTCAAGCGTGGCTTTTGCAGACCGACGCCGACGGCGTTCATCGACGAGCTGTTGCACGCGGGCACTGATCTCTTCGGGTTGGGCATCAGCCGGTAAAATATCTGATACGCCGCGGGCGAACGCTTCATCGGCGGCATCGAAATGCCCTTGCGGTGTCAATAACAGAACCGGTGTGTGATAAAGGCGCGCATTCCGGCGCATGGCCGAAGAAATCGTGAATGCCAGATCTTTCTTGCTGATCGCATTCAGTATGACAGCATCGAAAGGGCGCTCATGCAGATAGTCGAATGCCGAAAATGATGAAAATGCTGCGATCATGCCGGTGCCTGCAGCGTCCAGCGCGTGGCGAATCGCCATAAATCGCGATGTTGCATCTCCGACAAACAAAACCGAGGGCCGCTTCCCGGTCGTTGAATCGTCTGAAACGGGATGTCCAAACACTTCGGACACCGCCTTTCGGCGCCGTGCAATGTCTTCCATCACCCAAAGGCGTCGCAATGCCTGAATTCTGTTCGCCAGTTGCACGGCTGATACCGGTGGGCGCAACCAGCCGTCAATTCCCGATGGCGGCGTGCTGGTATCAGAAATCAGAATGGCGGGAGGAGAACCAGCTGATTTTACGGTGTAGGATTTAGCTATGGAGGCTGCTTTTTCCGGGTCTGACGAATTTATGACGATCGCGTCATAGGCCGCCGGAGGGTGCGTGGGCGCGTCCGATACCGGGCTCATCTGAATCGCAAAGGGAAGCAGATCCGCCGGTGACACCGAAAGATTTTTGTCTGCATCGATGACGGCGATATTCAAGGCTTGGCTCATGCCGTCCCCTCAAGGCGTAGACGAAGAGATTGTCACAAAAGTCTGACCGATGAAACCGCTGAACGGAAGCTCGAATATCCGTTCATGTATCGTTCAAACAGGCGTTGCTAATCCTGTTTTCGAGATCAGCGGACACCCTTCTAGTCCCTCGCACGTTCGCTGTCTTGGCCGGTTCGCCGGTCAGACTTATCCCAGATGCGCCAGCCTGCACCCACAGGCTGGCGTTTTTGTTTCGCACTTTGCGTTTTCAGGGTAAGGGCAGGCGCATGAAGCGTTTTCTTTTCATCGCCACCCTCTATGAGCGGTTCTGCGCGCCGGTCCTTGCCTGGCCGCCGCTCGCGATCGTGATTGCATCGGTGAGCCGGACCATGGCGCGCGAAGTCATGCTGTTTGCAGGTGGCGTTTCGTTTTTTACACTGCTTGCAATTTTCCCGCTGATCGCGGTTGCTGCCGCTTCCTATGGTCTGATTTTCGATGCCACGGATGCGAGCGCGCAATTAGCGCGGCTTTCGTCTGTCATGCCGGAAACCGCACAGATTTTCGTTGCAACGCAAATTTCTCCTATCGTGAACGCGTCTTTCACGGCGTTGTCAGTTCAGGGTCTGCTGGCGCTTGCCATTACCATTTTCGCGGCATCACGCGGTGCAAAAGCCCTGATCGCCGGGCTTAATCAAATCGCTGGCATGGGCGATTTCAGGAACGTTATCAAATTCAATATCGTTGCGATTCTGACCGTATTTATCGGCGGAGTGCTTCTCATCGCATCGAACATTGTGGTGTTGGCTATTCCGAACATCGTTCGTCCTGCACTGCGTTGGCTGGGCGTCGAAATTTCGTGGCTGAATTCCATTTTCAATGAATGGACGGCGGTTTGCGCAACCATGATTTCCGCGCTGGTATTGCTGTACCGCTATCTGATGCGGCGTGCCGGCGGGATCAGCTGGATTGCATCGCTGGTTGCGGCGTCAACGGCCTGCGGTCTGTGGCTCTCGTTGTCGGCCGGCTTTTCCTATTATGTCAGCGGTTGGGTCAATCCAACGGCATACGGATCGATTGGCGCGCTCATCGTTTTCCTGCTCTGGATTTACTGGGGGTCGTACACCGTATTTTTCGGTGGCGCTCTGGCGGTTGAAATCGACAAGCGCAGGCTTGCTGAGCAACGCCATCGTGAATGACTGGCCAATTCTACTGCACACGATATAAGCAAAGCATATTCATGTTTTCCGCAAACAGGGACTTCTGATGAACAAGACCTTTGCTGATGCGACGGCGGCTCTGGACGGACTGCTATTCGACGGAATGACCATCATGGCCGGAGGTTTCGGCCTTTGTGGGATCCCGGAAAATGCCATCGATGCCATTCTCGAAGCTGGTGTAAAAGACCTGACCATTATTTCAAATAATTGCGGTGTAGATGGTTTCGGGCTGGGCAAGTTGCTGGATGCCAAACGTATTCGCAAAATGGTTTCATCCTATGTCGGTGAAAACAAGGAATTCGAACGCCAGTTTCTGTCAGGTGAGCTGGAACTTGAATTCAATCCGCAGGGCACGCTAGCCGAACGAATTCGTGCCGGCGGAGCCGGCATCCCGGGTTTTTATGTCAAAACCGGTGTGGGAACCGTGATTGCAGAGGGCAAGGACCACCGAGAGTTTGACGGTGAGACCTACATTATGGAAACCGGCCTGAAAGCAGACCTCTCGATCGTGAAAGCCTGGAAGGCGGACACCCAAGGTAATCTGATCTACAGAAAAACGGCGCGGAATTTCAATCCGATGATGGCGAGTGCTGGCAAGGTGACGCTGGCCGAAGTCGAAGACATTGTTGAAGTGGGCGAGCTGGATGCTGACTGCATACATACCCCCGGGATTTTTGTGCAACGCCTCGTAAAAGGCTCGTTTGAAAAACGTATTGAACAGCGCACCACGCGTGCGAAGGAGGGTTGAACATGGCCTGGACACGCGAAGACATGGCACGTCGTGCTGCGCAAGAACTGGAAGACGGGTTTTATGTGAACCTCGGTATCGGTATTCCGACACTGGTTCCGAATTTTATCGACGAAGGCGTTGATGTGACCTTGCAGTCGGAAAACGGCATGCTGGGCATGGGACCCTTTCCGTACGAGGGCGAGGAAGACGCTGACCTGATCAATGCCGGAAAGCAAACCATCACCGAATTGCGTCGGACCAGCTATTTCTCATCAGCCGACAGTTTCGGAATGATCCGCGGGGGACATATCGATCTTTCGATTTTGGGCGCCATGGAGATTTCCGAAACCGGTGACATCGCCAACTGGATGATTCCCGGCAAAATGGTGAAGGGGATGGGCGGCGCTATGGACCTGGTCGCCGGCGTGAAACGCATTGTGGTGATCATGGATCACACGTCAAAGGCGGGTGATCCGAAGCTGCTCAAGACATGCTCCCTGCCGCTAACTGGTACAGGTGTTGTTGATCGGATCATCACGAATTTAGGCGTTTTTGACGTGACTGAAGGCGGTCTGCAGCTTGTAGAATTGGCGCCGGGTGTGGACCTCGACGAAGTTCGCGAAAAAACAGAAGCGGATTTTCAGTTGGGTGACGGTGTCGCGGCCTAGCCGGTCATTGCCGTCAGCACTGAAATTTGAGCCATTCACTTCGGCGTGAGCCGCCTGACCATAGTTTAATTAGGTGAATTCACCGATTTCGCGCAATTTCCTTCCTCTGCGAGGGAGACGCACGCATGCCTTTGACACGTTTTGCCCTGAACAACCCTGTCGCCATTCTGATCGGCGTAATGCTGATCATCGTGATTGGTGCCATGAGCGTGGCCCGTCTTCCGGTGCAGTTATTTCCGGATACGAATCGGCCGCAGCTCTTCATCCAGACATTCTGGCGTGCTGCGTCCCCGTTGGAGATGGAATCGCAAATCGTCGAGCCTCAAGAGCAGGCCTTATCCGGCATTTCAGGGCTTGAAGAATTACGCGTCAATATCGGGCAGGGTGCGTCATTCCTGAACCTGACATTCGCCAACGGGACAGACATGGATCAGGCGTTGATCGATGTGATCGGCAGGATGAACCAGTTGCCGCCCATGCCGCTGGATGCCGTGGGGCCAAATATCAATAGCGGTTTTGGTGGTGGTTCAGGTGAAATCCTGATCTATTATTTTGTGCAGGCGCTTCCCGGAAACCCGCGAAAAATCAACGATTACAGCGATTTTATTAACAATACGGTTGTGCCGCGTCTTTCGGCCTTGCCAGGCGTTGCCAATGCGCAGGCCAATTGGGGGTTGCGTCCTCAGGAATATCAGATTGTCTTTGACCCTTATCGCGCGGCCGCACTTGGCGTCACCATCCCGGAAATAGCCGCCGCTTTGCGCGGGAATACAGACGTTTCTGGCGGAGATGCAACGATTGGACGTCGCGCGTTCACGGTCCGCTATGAAGGCGAATATGATCCCAGCGAACTGGCCAACCTGGTTGTTGACTGGCGCGATGGTCGGCCGGTCTATCTGAGCGATGTTGCCGATGCCCGAATTGACTATGGCGAAAATAATACCTTTGCCTACCAGAATGGTAATCCCGCCATCGGGATTCAGGTCACCCGTGAAAATGGTGCAAATTTCCTTGCAGCGCTTGAGGCGGTCAAAGCGGAAATCGCGTTGATCAACGAGAATGAGGCGTCAGAGCTTGGACTATCGCTGCAGCCCTCATTCGATGCCTCGGTCTTCATTTATCGCGCCATCAATCTGCTACGCACCAATCTGGCGCTAGGAATCGTGCTGGCGATCGGTGGATTGTGGCTATTCCTGCGCCGTAGCCGCGCGACCCTGATTATCTCTCTCGCTATTCCGATCAGCCTTCTGGCGACGCTCATTGTGCTGTTTGCCCTGGGTCGGACGCTGAATGTTATTTCACTGGCTGGACTGGCGTTCGCCACTGGCATGGTTCTCGATGCGGCGATTGTTGTGATGGAGAATATCATCCGGCGAAGGGAGGCCGGTGATGATCCCCGAACCGCGTCCGATAAAGGTGCAGGTCAGGTCTGGGGCGCATTGTTTGCTTCGACGACCACGACTGTCGCGATCTTTCTCCCGATCATTTTCCTGGATGATGCCGAAGGGCAGTTATTCGCTGATCTGGCCATAACGATTGCCGTGGGCGTGGCCATTTCCATGTTTGTGGCGGTCACGATATTGCCCGTTGCCACCCAAAAATGGGTACGGGACAAAGCGTCGCCATCGCGCCAGCCGATCATCGGGCGGCTAACAACGACCTTGATGAAGGTCACCGGTGGCCGTGTCCGGCGATTTGGTCTGATAGCGGGCTTGATTATTGTGCCCGCTGCATCGAGCTGGTTTCTATTGCCAAATCTGGACTATCTGCCACCAGTCCGCCGCGATGCCATCGACGTTTTCTTTCAATTGCCACCGGGGTCAAACCCGCAATGGGTCGATGAAGAAGTTGCAAGCGTCATCATCGAGCGCGCTGCGCCCTATATGGCCGGCGACGAAGAGCCAGCTTTGCTGAATTACTATTTCGGCACGTTTGGTACATTCGCCAATGCCGGTTTCCGAGCGCGGAATATCGAAGACATCAGGGCTCTGGAAACACTGGTGCGCGATGAGCTGATCGCGGGTATTCCGGATGTTGGCGCTTTCGCCTTCCGCGGCGAGCTATTCGGTGGATTTGGTCAGGGCGGTGGTATTCAGGTCAATCTTCAATCCGCAGATGCTGATCGCCTGTCTGCTGCTGCGGTTGAGGGGCTTGGTTTGTTGCGAGCGCGATTTGCGGGCACCAATATCAACGCCAATCCCACCCCGCAGGCGACCCAGCCCAGCCTTTCAATCATCCCAAATGACCGTCGAATTCAGGAGTCCGGCTGGAGCCGCGCTCAGGTCGGGAACGTGATCGCAGCGCTTGGCGATGGCCAGTTTGTCGGTGAATATTTTGACGGTGATCAACGATTGAACATGATCCTGCGCACAGAGGGGTGGGACAATGTTCAGGCACTTGAAGGCATTCCAGTTGCCACGCCTTCCGGCGCGATATTACCCCTTGGCGATCTGGTGGAAGTTCAGGAGAGTCTGTCTCCAACGGGCCTGCAGCGGGTGGACCGGCGGCGTACAATCACATTGAACATTTCCCAACCCGAAGGGCAAACGCTTCAGGAAGTTCTGGATATCATCCAGACTGAAGTCGAGCCTGCTTTATTGGCAACGCTCGGTTCGGACGGATCCATCGTCTATGGTGGCAGCGCCGACAGTCTTAATCGCGCCATCAGCACGATGACCCAGAATTTTGCCTTCGCATTGTTCATTCTGTTCCTGATCCTCGCCGGTTTATTCCGCTCGATCTGGGATGCGGCGCTGGTGTTGATTTCCATACCCCTCGCGACAGTAGGCGGCGTGGTCGTATTGCGAATACTGGACCTTGTGATGCAAGCGACAACACAGCAGCGACAACCGCTCGACCTGCTGACCATGATGGGATTCATCATCCTTCTGGGCCTCGTCATCAATAATGCCATTCTGCTGGTCGACCAGACCCGGCAAGGCGAGCGCCAGGGCCTGTCCAGAACGGAAGCTGTGGAGAAAGCGTTGCGCATTCGATTG
>BQJI01000075.1 GCA_021604625.1 Hyphobacterium sp.
CAACAATCACGCCGTCTTTCGGCGTGAACTTGATCGCATTCGACAACAGGTTCAGCAAAATCTGCCGCATCGCCCGGCGATCTGCCGTTACCGGCAGCGTCGCCTCAACATCCAGCTCGATCACCACACCGGCTTCTTCCGCGCGTTGCGACAACATGCGAACGCATAATTCGACCACGTCGCTGGCATCGAAGTCGTCCTGGCTCAGCTCGTAACTGTCGGCTTCGATTTTCGACAGATCCAGCACATCACCAATCAGCTCCAGCAGATGGCGTCCGCTTTCGTGAATCAACTCGGCATATTCGGCATATTTCGCCGGGACAGGCCCGAACAGGCGCGATTTCATGGCATCGGAAAACCCGATGATCGCATTCAGCGGCGTTCGAATTTCATGGCTGACAGAAGCCAGAAACTCGGACTTCGCATGGGTTTCCGCCAACGCCTCATCCCGTTCCTGCAGGAGCTGCTCATCGGCAATGCTGTTCGTTTCTTCGCGGATGGTCGGAGGAATGATCGCGACGACACCGGTCGCGGATCGATAAAGGTCGACATCCATGGCGCGACCCTTGGCACCACGAACTCTTGATTTCGCGCTGGTCTGGTCCTGCGTGAACTGAAAGGCCGTACTGGCTTCGGCATCAAACCCGAGATCACAGATCGGCAATCCCACTATTTCCGGCGGCAAGCCCGGCACCAGCGTATTGAGTGTGCGGGAACGCGCCAGGATTTTGCCGTTCGATTCCACAAGCAAGGCAACCGGTGCGTTCTCGAAAGCGCGACTGCGCAAGCGGTGTTTTGCCGCGACCGATTTCAAACGATGACGGGATCTGAGGCTGATGAGTGCTGAAAACGCGAAACTGACGGCAATGAAACAACCAACCGCAAGGAAGGCGGGCGCAAAAATGTCCAGTCCGAGCGAATAGGTCGAAAAGAAACCACCCAATTGCAATCCGCCCACGATCATGGCGGTCAGGCCGGACAGCGCCGCGGCTTCAGTCACGGTTTTCCGGTTTCCGGAAGACGCGGCGGCAGCCGCGGGTAACAGAAAAAGCAGCGCAGCCGGCCCGGTCAGTCCACCGCTTACCGCCGCAACTGACGCCGCAAACGACACCCACAACAGAGACAGCACCATTTTTCCGAAAGCAGGCGTTTTTTGTCGCGCCAGAAACAGGCCGGCAAATCCCGGTGCCATGGCCGCTCCGATACCCGCCAACACGATCGGCGTGGACACCGGCGCCGCCGCGATGATCAGCGGCGCAACGCCAGCCAGAGCGGCGATCCAGGTCAGATGAGCAATAATGCCGCTATGTCGGTAGAGCGGGTTGATAAAACGCATAAGCTGCGCAGGCCTCCAAAATTTCGCGACTCGGTCAGAAGCCGCATATCGAACCTTGTCCTCCCCACTTAACAAGGCGTTAATTCGGGGCTGAATTCGGTTAACGCAACACTTCATCAAGCCTTGATGGTGGAAAGTATTGCGGTCACTGGTGCTTGCAGGTCAGGTAGTTCAGGATACTGTAATCATAGCCCAAGGGTAGAGGAGAGTTTGATCGTGCTTAATGCCTTGCTTTCAACGCTGGTGCTGGTCACGGCTGTTCAGGACACCAATTCCACAGCCCCCGAACAACCGGTTCTTCGCCTCGACGCCGTTCAATCCTCTACCACCGAAGTGAATGATGACATCGTTTTGCGATCCGCCAGCCAGTATGCCGGATTTCACCGAACCCTCGGAAACATTCGCGACCGTGAAATTACCTCCGGCGACGTCCTCGACCAGTCCATGGACGAATTGTCAGTCTATCTGGCTCGCGAGCGGCTTGTTCGAGCCTGGCTCGCTTATTCGTCCCTGATCGCCGAACAACATCCCCAATTCCTCGATGATGTCCGGGATGTCGCGGATTACTATGGCCGCGAGACCGCCATGGCAGCGCTGGCAAACGATCCGGCCTATGCCGGTGCCTTCCGCTATGCCGATCAGGCAAGCGAGTCCGTTCTGGAGGCTATTGACGAGGATTCAGACCAGATTCGAATTCTCGGTGAACAATACCGAAGCGCCGCCTACAATTTGCAGAACGAACGGTGGGCCAACGCGATTGCACGCGATCGTCAGAACCGCCTGGCGGCCTTGCGCGCCGCTGATGACATTGCCGCACCGCTGGCAAATGACCTTTTTACCACCAGCTTCATTGACGAAACGGACATCGGCGCCGCGTCGAGCCTGTTCCAGGGCACCGGCCCCATGCCCCGATTGCCCGCTTCCACACCCGATCTGACGCTGAATGCAGATGTGCCCTATGAGCCTGATCGTGTCCGGGTCGGGCGCATTCTTTCAATTGCCGCCATGCGCGCGATCGGAGACGACAGCCGGTATTCTGAAGACTCGATCCAGAACCTTCTCGCGGACCCGCTGGCTCAACGATGTATTTCATGGGCGCGCATCAATCTCGCCCAGTGCGTTGCAGCCGCACATTTCGAGTATGAAGATTCCTTCTGCATTGCTCAGCATGCATTGATTGAGGTGTCGAATTGTCTCGAAGCGGCGCAGGATCGTGCCAATTAGGCTCTGCATCGCTGAACACGTCTCGATCCGGCACAGGGTAAATGCAAAGTAAAGACACAGGTTCGTTTTCTATTTATTAGAATTTGTTCGAACTGTTTTCGTGTTTATTTTCTATTAACATCGGATTCGATGGCGAAGATCGCCCGAATTGGCTAGCCTCCTTCTTGCAGTAGGAAATCTACGTGTAATCGAAGGATTGGTTTCGTCATGGGTTTTGCAGTTCGCGCTATATTCTGGATGGCTCTTGTGTCGGCTTTCGCACCAGCCAGTATTTTCTCCAGTGAAGGCATGGCCCCACCTGACGGAATCGCCCAGGCGATTGAACAGGGACAGCGCCTCCATCAGGTTTGTTCAGATGTTCCGGCTCTGTGTGATCTGGCGGATGAAGCCGGCGGACTGGCCACGATTGCCGCCAATGAATCCATGGTTCGCATTGAAAACTGGCTGGAAGAACGCCAGACAGCTGATCGCGACGCATCCTGATCTCTTGCTCTTGAGGCGCGGGCATTATATTCGCCACGCATGAGCCCGGACACACAACAGGAAATCAACGAACTGGTTGAGGAATTTTCATTCCTTGGCGACTGGGAGGAGCGTTATCGCTACCTGATTGATCTCGGGCAGGCATTGCCCCCGCTTCATGAAAACGAAAAGACCGATCTGAACAAGGTCAAAGGCTGCACCAGTCGGGTCTGGCTGCATATCGATCCGCCTGAGAATGGCAAATTTGTCTTTCGCGCTGATTCCGACGCTCACATCGTCAAAGGCCTCGCAGCTTTGCTGGTCCGCCTGTATTCGGGCCGGGTCGCCGAAGACATTGCCGACATTGATGCTCGCGAAATACTCGCCCGGATCGGACTTTCAGAGCATTTGTCACCTCAGCGCTCAAACGGTCTCAATGCCATGATCTCCCGCATCCGTCGTGAAGCCGGCGTTAAAACCTGACCCGGGGCGGCGAGACCAAACCATAGTGAACCGCCAGTCGCTGCAGACCGACTTTCAGAATGGCCTTGCCCGAGCGACGCGGCCAAGACTCGGCTTGCTCGACCGCTTCCAGCCCGTTTTCATTCAGACAAACCGCGCTAAGAATTCGATCAAGACCCGGCCCGACAAAGTCCAGGGCCTGATAAACGCGATCGCGGGCGGCCATTGCCGACACAGGGGCATCATCTGACCCGCCGCCCGAGCGACGACTTACCGGTGCGAGATATCCCTCCCAGTTCGGCGTCACGCGATCCGACAGAACCGATCGGTGATAATCTGCTCTCAAGCGTTCGCCAGCCTCGAATTCTGTGTCAGACAACCAGCTTTGCCCGGTTTTCGGATCCGGTTTGAACCAGCGCGAGAGCGGCGAATCCGCGAGATTGACACAGCGCGTTTGCGTTCTGCCATCTGCCGCCACAAATGTTCGATCCCAATTCTCCTGCTGAGGCAGGCGATAATCTCCCTCGCGTCGGTGATGGATGGCTTCAACATGTTGAGCGAGTTGGTAGCAACCGGGTGATACCTCATTCAAAAAACCCTCAGCCCGTGCCTGTATCAGGCTGGCAGATGTGACTTTTGCCAGAGGCCGACGACGCAGATCTCCCTTTGGAAAAACGCCATAAGCCACTTCCTCGCCCGGCATGGCTTTCAATATAGCGCCGCGTGTCGATAGTCGACGAATCCAGCCCGCCAGCGCCGTCATATCGTGACATTTTGCGGGCGTTGGGGCTCGGGTGCTGTGCGCAGACAATCCTCCAACCCGTCCAGCCAGGCATCAAAGTCAGGGTCGTCACGACGGTCCTCGACAATCTGGCAGGCATAGGACGCTGTGGATCGATCGCGCCCGAATGCGACACCGACACGCGCCAGGTTCAGCTCGAATGCCACATGCGCCAGATACATGGCCACTTGCCGGGCAAATGCCACCCGCGAGGATCGCCGCGTCGGCGCCGCGATTTCATCGGATGCGACATCAAAGGCAAAGGCGACAGCTTCGCGGGCCAGACGCGCTCGGGCGATATCCCTTTCAAGAAACTTTTGTACATACATGCTCCATCCACCTTTCGTTGCTGCCTCCATCTTAGAGGAAGATTCAAAAAGTGAGGATAACTTTCCTATTTTTGCGGCAAATGCTACAATTACACGTATAGCGTGTTCAAATTGCTGTTGGATATTTCCTACCCGGCGACGTAGGCAATCACCATAACCAGGCCGAGCAGAACGCTCGTCCAGATCGCCAGCAACCCGCTCGGCACATCCCGGCTCATCGCACCGGCTGGACTGAACAGATTGAAGAGCCTTTGGGTCAGGGCGCGGCCGGCAACGCCAAACCGGTTCTGGATCGATGCCGACAGTCGGCCGCCCATCGCCCATGCCCATTTGAACAGCCCGTCGCCCATCCGCCTGTAGAACCAGTCCGTATCAAGATTGACGCTCGGGCGTTCGGCTGGATAGAGGCCAAAGCGCATCAAGAGCGAGAAAGCAAACATTGCCGCTATCAGCAACTGCATCTGCCCGACAACGTGATCAAAAGTATAGGGTTGATAATCCATTTCGAACGGCAGGATGGCATAGAGATAGCCCGGGAAGACGCCAATGAACACGCACAGGAAGGCGGCAATGCCCATTGCCAGCAACATGTTCCAGGGCGCTTCTTTCACGCGCTTGCCGCTGTCATGCGAGAAGAAGGCGAAATAGGGAATTTTGATGCCGGAATGTTCGAGAACACCAGCGGACGCGAACACCAGAACCAGCCACGTAATCCAGTGACCTTCCTGCGCGGTCGCCGCAAGAGTCAGTGATTTGGCCACAAAGCCCGACATCAGCGGGAAGGCGGAAATCGAGGCCGCACCAATAATGCAGAAAAACGCACTGTACGGCATCGATTTGAACAATCCCCCGAGTGCGGAGGCTTTGACCGTGCCGACACGGTACAGAACTGCGCCCATGCTCATGAAAAGAAGCGCTTTGTAGATGATGTGAACGAAAGCGTGCGCCGCCGCACCGTTCAGCGCGAGCTCTGTTCCAACGCCGATGCCAACAACCATGAAGCCGAGCTGATTGTTCAGCGAATACGCCAACACTTTTCGAAGATCATTCTCGATAACAGCAAAAAAGACCGGGAAGGCCGTCATGATCGCGCCGATCCAGATCAGCATTTCGGTGCCAGCAAAACCGCGGGCCAGGGCGTACACGGCGAGTTTCGTTGTGAACGCCGACAGCACGACAGCCCCCACGACCGTGGATTTCGGATACGCATCTTGCAGCCAGTTATGCAGCAGCGGGAAAGCGCATTTTATGCCGAAGGCGAGGAAGATCAGCACACCGCCCGGCGCGTCCAGTCCAATGTCATTGAACGCCCAAGACCCGGTATTGGTCGCATAAATGATTGACCCTGCCAGCAGCAGAACACCAGACAGAACGTGGATCGCCAGATAGCGGAGCCCGGCACGGAATGCTGCGGGATTTCGGCTTGCCCAGATCAGGAAGACCGAACTGATAGCCGTCAGCTCCCAGAAGAAGAACAGGCTCAGAAGGTCACCGGCAAAGACTGCGCCCAGCCCTGCTCCCGCATATATCAGCGCCGTTGCGTCCTGAAGACGATCACGGTCATGCAGGCCGTAAATGCTGTTCAGGAAAGTCGCGATAATAAAAATCAGCCCCCACACACGCGACAGGCCGTCATAGCGGAAGGTCTCAAACGTAAACCCGGCAACTTCCAGAGCTCCGAATGTCCCAGGTTGATCTACGCTGAACCAGAACGCCATCGCAATCAGTGGCATGGCCAGTGAGACCGCTTTGCGCAGGCCATACCAGGGTATCAGCCCGCACAGCAAACCACCCAGAATAATCGGCCAGGCAGGAGACAGAAGAGGCAGTGCGTCAATCATCGCCAGCCGCCTTTTCATAATAGTCTTCAGGACGACCTATCAATTTTCGCAACGGCCAGCCAGCCAGCACCGCAAGCGCAAATCCGCCAAAACCGAACCAGGCATAAAAACCATGCCATTCGGCCCAGTCCACATACTCATGCCGGTGATGTAGGAAATCGAGCGCGCCGAGGCCGAATGAAGCAATTCCCAGAAAAATCAGGAAAATGAAATGCACGGAGGGCTTTTCGACCCACAGGAACAGCCGCGACACGGGATGAATTTCATCTTCCGTTTTTTTGCGCTTTCTGGAGGGTTTGGTTTCACTCATCGTTACAGCTCCACCCCGAAGACGGGAGCAAGGAAATCAGTCAGAGGCCCGATCAGGAAAAACAGGATTGTCGCGCCTGCCGCGGTAATCACCGGCGGCAATACGGCAAGCATCGGACCCGGCTTTTTCAGACCCTCTTTCGGTGCGGGATCGAAAAACCCGCGCCCCGGAATCGGCAAGAGATAGCCAACATTCAGAATCGAGGAGAGGATCAACGCGCCAATAAGCGCAAGTTGTCCGGTGCTGGCTGCGCCCATCATCAGGTAGAGTTTGGGCCACATTCCGCCAAAAGGCGGCAAGCCGATAATGGAAAATGCGCCAACCGCAAACGCGCCAAAAGTCCACGGCATCAACCGGCCAAGGCCGCGCATGTCCGAGATTTCCGTCTTCTTGCTGGCTGTATAGATCGCGCCCGCGCACATGAAGAGCGTGATTTTCGCCCAGGCGTGCATAACGATTTGCAGCGCGGCGCCCAGCAGGGCAAGCGGCGCCGCAATCATCGCACCAATGGTGACGTAGGATAGCTGGCTGACCGTCGAGAATGCCAACCGGCGTTTCAGATTATTGCTCGACATCGCGATGATCGACGCCGCAACGATCGAAAGCGCCGCAATCCAGGCGAGCCAGTCCGACGCCGGCGCGGCGGCAATCAATTCCGGCCCGAATATATACGTGCTGACTTTGAGAACGGCGAACACCCCCGCTTTCACAACTGCTACGGCGTGCAACAGGGCCGAGACTGGTGTCGGTGCAACCATGGCATTCGGCAGCCAGGGGTGAACCGGCATCAGCGCCGCCTTGCCGATACCGAATATGAACAATACCAGCAGAACGCTGGCGACCATCGGGGACGCCTCACCATTCAGGAGACCGCCCACCGTGAAATCTGTCGACCCGGCGATGTATTGCGTCGCGATGATCGCGGGCAGCAAGAACCCGATCGAGGTTCCAAGCAAAATCGACAGATAAATCGCGGCGCCGCGACTGGATTTTGCATCGCCTTTATGCGCCACCAGAGGATAGGTCGAGAGGGTCAGCGCTTCGTAGAACAGGAACATCGTCAACAGGTTGGATGACAATGCCACACCCATGGCAGCGGCGATGGCAATCGTGAAAAATACGAAAAACCGCGTCTGGTTCTTTTCGTTATTTCCCCGCATATAGCCGATGGAATAGAGTGAGTTCACAATCCAGAGTCCGCTGGCGACAGCGGCAAACAATGCCCCTAACGGCTCAAGTTTCAGGCCGAACGCCAGACCGGTTGAGCCGATTTCATAGATGAGTTCCGGTCGATCTCCGGTAACAGAAACCAGATACGCAACATTCAGGGCCAAGAGAACAGACGCGACAAGCGTTGCGCCTTCACGCAAATTCGGCGTTTTACCCAGCAGGCCCACAAACACGCCGCCGATGACGGGAATAATGAGTGCAGCAAGCAGCGCAATTTCCGGCGACCACATCATCGCGCCTCTCCAGCAAGCGCCGCTTCAGCCGCTGCATTTGTCAGTGAAATCAGAAATTCCGGCTGGAAAAAATACCAGACATTGGCAATGGCCAAAATCCAAATGGGGATCAACATCAGCCATGGTGCACGCGCGGTCACGATATCGCCATCCCTGTCATGCTGGGGCTCGGCGACCCAGATCGCCGCCAGCATCCGCCCGATATAGACCAGCGCAATAAGCGACGACACGATCAGCGCGGCGACCGCCCACCACCAACCATTCTCGAAAGCGGCCACGCCCAGATACCATTTCGACCAGAACCCAACGGTCATCGGCACGCCGATAAGGCTGAGCCCGCCAATCGTAAAGGCAACAGACGTAAAAGGCATGCTTCGGCCGAAACCGTTCAGATCTGAAATGCGCCGAATGCCAAAGCGGACAGCGAAAGCTCCGAGCGCCATGAAGAGTACGCCCTTCATCATCGCATGATTGACGAGGTGCAGCATGCCAGCCGCGATGCCAGCCACGCTGCCAATCCCGAGCCCAAGCATCATGTAGCCTGCCTGTGCAACCGACGAGAATGCCAGCAATCGACGGGCATCGGTCTGGAACACTGCCTGTATAGACACGACGATCATGGCGACGATACCGAGCACCGCAAATACCCAGAAAAAACTGACCGCCACAAATGCAGCATCCGGCCAGAACACATCGAACATGAAACGGACCAGCGTATAAAACGCCACTTTTGTCGCCGTCGTCGCCTGGAATACCGTCACGAAATCCGGCGAATAGGCATAGGCGTTCGGCAGCCATAAATGCAGCGGAAACATTGCCGCTTTCAGACCCAGCCCGACGATGATGAAGGCAAAAGCGGCTTGCACGACACGGCTGCTCGACAGATCCGGCAAGCGCGCAGCCATGTCCGCCATATTCAGCGTACCGGTCGCCATATAGAGAAAGCCGACGCCAATCACAAAAAAGGTCGCGCCAATCGTGCCCAGAATGAGGTAGTTATACGCTGCGGTCAGCGCGCGACGATCCCTGCCCGCTCCCATGCCAACAAGCACATAGGTCGAGATCGAGGAAATTTCGAGGAAAACGAACATGTTGAAGGCATCGCCGGTAATCGCCACACCCAGCAGCCCGGCAAAACACACCAGAAATGCAGCGTAAAAAAGCGATTGCCTGTTGGCATCAATCTGCATTGCGACGCTGGGGAGTGCATAAACCGCACTCAGCAAGCCGATAACAGTGAGTAACAGAAGAAGCACCGCGTTCAGACTGTCGATGCGGAACTCAATGCCTGCAGGCGGGGCCCAGCCGCCCATGGCGTAGGAAATCACGCCGCTGGTTTGAACGTCCACCGTGAGCACAATCGCGAGGACAACCGACACTGCGGCCGATATCACCACGAGTGCCCAGCTCAACTTGCCGTTCGGCATAATCGCGGAGACAGCTGCCATCAACAACGGCACAACCACGATGATAGCTGGCGCATGCGCGACAATCTGCGCCGGCAGAATTGAGGCAAGAAACTCCATCACACGTTATTCCCTGCGCTATCGATGGCATAATCGGCCTGATTTATGGCCTCATCCTCAATCGTGCCATAGGCCTCACGAATACGGACCACTAATGCGAGCCCGACCGACAGGGTTGCAACGCCAACGACAATCGCTGTGAGGATAAGAACATGCGGGAGCGGATTGGAGTAAATGACCGCCTCAACATGGTGTCCGGCACCGGTCGCGACCGTATCCACCGCGTGCGCCGCGGCCTCATTTCCGGCGGCCTCGCCATGGCCTTCCGACGATTCCGGCAGGATTGGCGGTTGCCCGCCAAAAACCTTGCCCATGGTTATGTAGAGAAGGAAAACCGAGGTCTGAAACAAGGACAATCCGACCAATCGCTTGACCAGATTTCCGGTGGCAATAACG
>BQJI01000076.1 GCA_021604625.1 Hyphobacterium sp.
ATCGAGGACGTTTAGCTTTCTGTCGTAGCGCACGCTTCCGGCATGCGGCCGCCATCTTCCAGCAGGGATTTTCCGGCGGCATTGCACAGAGCGTCAATCCGATAGCTGATCGCGGCATCGCGCGGACCGCCTGCATAGCGGGCGACCAGAAGCACTTCGCCAGCCCGTGGCACAACGCCGCTACAGGCATAGACTTCGTCATAATCCTCGCGTGCTTCGGCGTTCTGTGCGGTGACTGGGCCATAGCCCGGCAAGGCCGCCCATGCGGCGGCGCAAGCGTTTTCGGCAAAGGCCGACCGTTCTTCCATTGTCAGTGAAATTGTGCCCGCGCTGGAGGCGGGTCCGCTCAAAAAGAACGAGGCCGCCCAGATCGCCAATCCGCCCAGGATCAGCATATTGAGAATACGCAGCATAATTGCTTGTCCTCCCCACCCGGCGGGTAAGCTCTCGGAATTGTGCGACTTCTGCAATGAGTTTCTCCCATTGCGAGAATCGGCTCGCCTAACGCTTTTGTTCTCGTTCGTAAAAGGGTATGCGCACTCCCATGACCTGCCAGCTTTATCTGATCACGCCGCCGCGCCTGGAGGCCGGTTTTGAAGACGCGCTCGCCGAGGCCTTGCAGGCCGGGGAGGTCGCCGCTTTGCAGCTGCGCCTGAAGGACCATTCGGTGGGCGAGATCAAACGCCTCGCCCCGCCCCTGATCAAACTCGCGCAAGCGCAGGGCGTGGCGGTGATATTGAATGATGATCCGGAGCTCGCCGTGGCACTGGGCTGTGATGGCGTGCATGTCGGGCAGGGCGATGTGCCCGCAAAAGCCGCGCGCGCCGCGATCGGCCCCAACCGCATGCTGGGCGTCACCTGTCATGACAGCCGCCATCTGGCGATGCAGGCGGGCGAGGCGGGCGCGGATTATGTCGCCTTTGGTGCGTTTTATCCGACGCAGACCAAGGATGCGACGACCCGCGCGGAGCCGGAGATACTGGAGTGGTGGTCGGACCTGTTTGAAATTCCCTGTGTTGCGATTGGCGGCATCACGGTTGAGAATGCGAAACCACTGATCGAGGCGGGCGCAGATTTTCTTGCGGTGTCATCGGGTGTGTGGTCGCATGTGGACGGACCGGCTGCAGCCGTTATAGCGTTCCATTCATTGATGCGGGGCGAGTAGACGAGGTTGCGTATGTTGCGTCGCGTATTGGCCGTATTTTTACTGATGCCCGGTTTTGCCGTGGCCCAGGACGATCCTCCGACAAATTCCGAGACCGAGGAAGAGGCGAGCGTCGATGTCGACGCGCCGACGCCCCTGTTGCGCGGATTGTCCATCGTCGATGCCGACATTCAGAACGAGGCGCTCGATATCGAGGATGATGTGGATGCGCCGGTGACGACGGCGCCGCCCGCCGGAACCGATCTGGCGGCGATCTTCAACCGAGCGCAACTGGCCTATGCGACCGAGGATTTCGAGACGGCCTATGTGCATGCGCGCAATGCCGCATCCGGTGGCCATGCGCAAGCAGCCACTCTGGCGGGGCTGATCCACGATGAGGCACAGATTGCCGAAGCCAGCGATGAGGCGGCCATGCGCTGGTATCGCCGGGCCGCCGATCAGAACGAGCCGGTGGCGCTCTATCGGCTGGGCCGGATGGCGGAAGCCGCGCGCGGGGGATTGCTGCCGAACGAAGCGCGCGCCTATTTCCAACGCTCTGCGCAGGCGGGCAATGTCGAGGCGATGCTGGCCTATGCGATGATATTGAAAGCCTCGCCGGTGCCGCAGGATGCGCCCTTTGCGCTGGAATGGGCCGAGCGCGCTGCCGGTCAAGGTAATGTCGAAGCCATGTTCCAGCTGGCGCAGATGTTCGATGTCTGGGAGCGTGGCCCGCAAGACCCGGCCGAGGCGCGCGAATGGTATGAGCGTGCCGCCGAGAATAATCACGCCGAGGCGGCCTTGCAGGCTGGGTTGATGGCGTCCGCCGGTGAAGGCGGGGATGAAGACCCGGTGCAGGCTCTGGCGCTGATCCGCCAGTCGGCAGAAGCGGGGTTTGCGCCCGCCATGGGGCAATATGGCCTGATGCTGCATTCAGGGTGGAACGGGGCCGAGCCCGACCGGACTGGTGCGGCCGAGTGGTTTGCGCAAGGCGCCATCGGTGGCGATGCCGAAGCGCGATATCTCTACGCGCTGGCGCTGGCGACCGGCGATGGTGTGGAGCGGGATCTGGTCCGATCCTATTACTGGACGCTGATGGCCGAGTTCGAAATGGATGGATCGCCCGCCGCGAATACGGACCGGAGGCGGCTTCAGGCGCAGCTAGAAAACCACCTAACCCCAACAGAAGCTGAACAAGTCCGCTCCCAAATCGCCGCATATCGGGCGCGATAACCCTTATTGGGTCCATTTGATGCCTTGACCGGCGCGCAGCTTTTCCCTGTCAGACAACAACAGGGGAGGCTGACATGACGACACCTTTTGATACGGCTCTGGAGCATATCCTCCAGTATGAAGGCGGCTTTGTGGATCATCCGAGTGATCCCGGTGGCGCAACGAATATGGGTATCACCATCGGAACGCTGGCCGAATGGCGCGGCACGCCGGTGACCAAGGAAGATGTCCGCAATCTGACGCTTCAGGAAGTCGCGCAGATCTACAAGCATCGCTACTGGAATATCTGCCGATGCGGCGAGATGCCGGCCGGCGTGGCGTTCATGCTGTTTGATGCGGCCGTAAATCACGGTCCGCACCGGGCGGCGCGGTTTCTCCAGCAAGCGGCAGGTGTCACCGATGACGGGATTATCGGCCCGCAGACTCTGGGTGCCGTCAATGCCGCGGAAACCGAAAATCTGGTCGAGGAATATGCCGCGCGGCGAATGCATTTCTATGGCCGTCTGTCGACCTTCCAGGTCTTCGGTCTGGGCTGGTCGCGCCGCCTGATGAGCGCCTATGCGCTGTCCATTCCGGCACCGGTGGCCGGGTATTCCGATCCGCCGCCGGTTTTCGACACCTCCGACCTTCCGGAACCTCAAAACACAGGAGCATGGGTATGATCAATCAACGACGCAATCAGGCGCGCGAGCTGCTTATGCTGGCGGGTTTTGACGATGCCATGGCGCGCCGCGTGCGCTCTGGTGAACAGGGTCAGCAGGTCTTGTCGCTGGCGGCGACGGCCACGGGCGAAGCCGATCCGCAACAGATCGGCGCGCGCTTGCTGGAAAGCCCGGAGCTGCGTGAAGCCGTCCGGACGATGATGAGCCAGGCCAATGATCAGGACCGGTTTGGCGTGTCGCGCCGCCGGGGTCGCCGCAGGGGGTTCATCCTGGCGCTGGCCTGGGTCGGCGCGGCGGTTCTGGCGGTAATGTTTCTGGGTCAGTTCTTCCCGGATATCGAGGCGCAATTACCTGCCTTTCTTCAGGGCGGCGCAACGCGCGATGCGGCGATTGCCGCGCTGGGCGGGGCGAGCTTCATCGTCAAGGACGTTTTCAACTGGCTGTTCGGTGGCTATCGCTTGCCAACGCAAGGCGCGCTCTAGGCGCACAGTGCTTGCCGCCAGCCGCGCTGACTGATAGGACGCGCCAACTTTCCGGCCCTCGCCTTATGCGGACGGGGGCCGGTTTACATCGTGAAGACAGCTGACGGGATGATCGTCCATGAAGATCAACGGAAATGAAGTTAAGCCGGGCATGGTGCTTCAGCATCAGGACGCGCTCTGGACGGTTGTGAAAACGCTGGCTGTCAAGCCCGGCAAGGGCGGCGCCTTTGCGCAGGTCGAGATGAAAAACATCCTTGATGGTCGCAAGCTGAATGAACGCTTCCGCGCCGCCGACAAGGTCGAGCGCGTGCGCCTTGAACAGAAGGATTTCCAATTCCTGTTCAAGGACGAGACGATGGCGACCTTCATGAATCAGGAAAATTACGAGCAGATCGAATTGCAGATGGATTTCATCGGCGAGGAGACGGCGAATTTTCTGACCGATGGCATGATTGTTGTGCTGGAATTCTATGAAGACCGCCCGATCGGCTTGTCCCTGCCGCAATTTGTCGAGCTGGAAATCGCCGATACCGAGCCGGTCGTCAAAGGCCAGACGGCCGCCAATTCCTACAAGCCCGCAGTTTTGTCGAACGGCGTACGCACATCGGTCCCGCCATTTGTCGGTATTGGCGAGCGGGTCATCATCTCGACGGAAGATGGCAGCTACCAGAAACGGGCGGAATAGACGATGGGCCGCGTTACCGCACTCATGGAAGTCATGCAGAACGCTGCCCGCAAGGCGGGCCGTGGTCTGGCGCGTGATTTTGGCGAAGTCGAGCATCTTCAGGTGTCGCGAAAAGGTCCGGCGGATTTTGTGTCTGCGGCCGACCGCAAGGCTGAAGACACGATTTATGAAGCGCTGGATGCGGCGCGGCCCGGCTATGGCTTCCTGATGGAAGAACGCGGCGAGGTCGAAGGCACCGACAAGACCCATCGCTGGATTGTTGATCCGCTGGATGGCACCACGAATTTCCTGCACAGCCAGCCACATTTTGCCGTGTCTATTGCTCTGGAGCGATTGGGCGAGATTGTCGCCGGGGTGATCTATAACCCGGTGAATGGCGACATGTTCCATGCTGAAAAAGGCTATGGCGCATGGCTGGATGAGCGTCGTTTGCGGGTCTCCGGCCGCAAGGAGCTCATGGATTGTGTGATCGCCACCGGCACGCCGTTTTTTGGCAAGCGCGGGCATGCGAAATTCCTGAAGGAATTGCACCAGATCATGCCCAACGTCGCGGGCATTCGCCGCTATGGCGCGGCATCACTGGATTTGGCGTGGACGGCAGCAGGGCGTTTCGATGCGTTCTGGGAACGCGATCTGAAAGCCTGGGATATTGCCGCCGGGATCATCATGATCCGCGAAGCCGGTGGTTATCACATCGAGGCTGACGGCGAGGGCAATCCGCTGGAAACCGGCAATATTATTGCGGGCAGTGAAAACATCTCCCGCCAGATCGCCGAGAAACTGAAAGCCGCTGCCTGACCCTCGTCAGCCTGTATTCATCTTTGATCTGCTTTCCTGGCTGATGGGGAGGAATGGCCATGATCGAATTACTGGCGCTAATCGAGTCCGAAATTGCCGAGGACTGTACGTGGAATGGCATCCCGCTTTATGGCGAGGTGCAGATCGTGGAATCGTTCGCGGACATTGAAGTCCAGGTGGTTTCCAGTTTTGCCGATATAGAGGTGAAAGTGGTGTCGAGCTTCCCGGATGATTGCGGTGAATGGGAATTTGTCGACAGCTTTCCGGATTTCACCATTCGCTATGTCGAAAGCTTTGGCGATATCACAATCAAGTTTGTTGAGAGCTTTCCCGGCATCGATTAGAAATCCGGCATGGCTTTCTATAACCGTTTCATCCTGCCCAATCTGATCGGGGCTGCGTGTACGCAATCGCCGATCATGAAGCAGCGCGCCAAGATTGTGCCCGAAGCCCGTGGCATTGTCGCCGAGATCGGCATGGGGGCGGCCCCCAATCTGGCACTCTATGATCCTGCACAGGTCAAGGCGGTGATCGGTATCGAGCCGAATAAGGGATTGCGAAAAAAAGCCAGGCGACTGATTGCGGCGCAGGATTTGCCCGTCGAACTGGTCGATGGCGTCGCGGAAAACCTGCCGCTGGATACGGGCAGCGTCGATACCGTCGTTCTGACCTACACGCTGTGTTCCTTGCCGGATGTGCCGGGGGCCATGTCGGAAATTCGCCGTGTGCTGAAGCCGGGCGGGCGATTGCTGTTCTGCGAACATGGCGCAGCGCCGGATGCCGGTGTTCTGAAGTGGCAAAACCGGATCGAGCCGGTCTGGAAGCTGTTTGCCGGTGGTTGCCATCTGGCCCGGCCGATTGACCGCATGATCGAGGCTGGTGGTTTCACGTTTGAAAAACTGGATGCCTCCTACATGCCGAAATCGCCAAAAATTACCGCCTATGACTATATCGGCGCGGCGAAACCGGCCTAGGCACAGGTGGAACAACGCGGCGCCGCCGGGTCGGTTTCCAGGCGTTTCGGCGCGATGGCCTCGCCACACTCCACGCACCAGCCATATTCGCCAGCTTCCAGCCGCGAAATCGCTGCATCAATGCGCCGGATTTCCATAGCGCGGCGCGCATCGGCGGCTTTGGCCATCGCCTGAACCTGCATCGAATCCAGTCGCGACAATCGCCCCACGGATTGCTGATCGAGCTCGACCGGCTTTCGGTCTTCGCCGCCGCTTTCCGACAGTGCGAGAAGGTCGCGTTTCAGCTCCGTCAGACGGGTGCGGGCAATCTGTTCATTGCTGGCCATGCCCGACGCTATCACTGCCCGACATCGGGAGGCTACTCTTCTTCGCGCAGATGACCGAGCGCTTCGATGCGGATGCCGATTTCGGATCCGACAATGGCGGCGGCGGTTTCGTGGCCCCAATCTGTCCGGTTGATTGATCCGGTGATGGTGAAGCCCACCGCCTGTCGCTGGGTGGCGGGATCAACGCCCATCTGATTGAGCATGACATCGAACGTCACGTCCCGAGACTCGCCCCACAGGGTGAGCTGCCCTGTGACTTGGGCGCTGGCCTCGCCCGTCATCGCAACGCTTGATGATTCAAATGTCAGTTGCGGGTTGGCGTCGGCATCCAGCCAGAACTGACCGGCAACATGTTGATCACGCGTGGCATTCCCGAGAAATACCGATGCGGTGTCGACATGGGCCGTCACGCTGGAATTTTCCGGCGTTTCACTATCCAGCAGAATGGTGCCGCCGGCGGTCATGAAGCTTCCGAAAATCGTGGTAAATCCGAATCTGTCGACCGAAAACACGACCTGCGTATGGGCCGGATCGAGATCATAGGCGTCCTGAGCCTGAAGGGGCGCCGTGACCGTTGCCATTGCAAGGCAGAGAAAAAGCGTGCGCATTGTGCTGGCTCCTTTGCTTTGCAGCCAGCGTGGAAGAGAATTGCGGCGCGAGCAAATGACGTAATGGAAGGGATAGACACACATGCGTGATCATTTCGAGCGGTTGGCGGCGTATAACGTCTGGGCCAATGCCCGCGTGTATTCAGCCGCAAATGCATTGCCTGATGCGGCGCTGATGGAAAATGTCGGTGGATTTTTCGGGAGCCTGTTCGGCACTTTGACCCACATTCTGATCGCGGACCGGATTTGGATGCATCGATTGACGGGCGAAGGTCTGACGCACACGGATCTGGAGGACCGGCCATTCAAAACTCTGGCCGAGCTGGCCGCTGCGCGCCAACAGATGGATCATCGTATCGCGGGCTTCATCGCCGCGTTGGCAGAGACGGAATTTTCAACCGATCTGCATTACAAGGACATGTCAGGCCAGCCGCACGCCGTGCCGCGCAATCTGGTATTGACCCATTTTTTCAACCATCAGACCCACCATCGCGGGCAGGCCCATCACATGCTCACCGTGGCCGGACTCGATGCCCCGCCGCTGGATTTCATGCATTTTGTGCTGGATGGCGCATAGGGGAGACCGCCTTACGGATTGTCCCGCTTTCATTGGTTTTTCGAGTGACTATGGTGCGACGCAAATCGGGTAGACAGGGGCAGGTATGACCGAAACGATTCTATCGCTGAAGGGCGTCACAAAGCGATATTCCGGCAAGGCGGCCGTTTCCGGCTTCGATCTGGCGGTCAAAAGCGGCCAGATTACCGGCTTTCTCGGCCCTAACGGCGCGGGCAAGACGACAACATTGCGCATGGCGCTGGGCATTCTGAGGCCGGATGCGGGCAAGATCCGCCTGTTTGACCGCACACCCAATGCGGCCACGCTGCAACGTGTTGGTTTCTTGCCGGAGGAGCGCGGGATCTACAAGAAAATGAAGGCAGAGGACGTCATCATCTTTTTTGGCCGGATGAAGGGCATGACCATGCCGGCGGCGCGCAAGGCAGCACGTGAAGGCCTGGAACGCTTTGGTCTTGGCGGCGAGCGCCGCAAGAAGATCAAGGAAATGTCGAAAGGCATGGCGCAGAAGGTGCAGATTATCGCGACGTTGGCGCATGATCCCGAATTTATCATTCTCGACGAGCCGTTTTCCGGGCTCGATCCGGTGAACCAGAAAATGCTCGAAGAAATGATCCGCGCTGAAGCGGATCGCGGCAAGACGATATTGTTTTCGACCCATGTGATGGAGCATGCGGAACGGCTGTGCGACCAGATTGTTCTGATTTCGAACGGACGGAAGGTTTTCGATGGCGATGTGCCGCATGCGCTGTCGCAGGTGCCACGTCGCGTGATCATCGAAACCGCCTCCGAGCATGATCTGACGACGGTACTGCAGGCGATTGGCTCTGTAGCGCCTCAGGACGCCCCGGAAGGCCTGAAAGGCTGGCTGGTGGAGCTGCGTGTCGGATCGGACGCTCAGGACGTGCTGAAGGCGTGTGTGGAGGCGGGCGTGAAGCTGGCGCGGTTCGAACCGATGCGGGCGCATTTGCATGATGTCTTTGTCGAACTTGTCGAGAAATCCAACCGGGAGGCTGTGTGATGCGCGCAATCTATCTCATGGCCCGCCGCGAATACCTTTCCTATGTCGCGACCTGGGGTTTCTGGCTATCGCTTTTGTCGATCCCGTTTTTCATGGCGATTGGCGGCGCTATCCCGCTATTGGCGGCATCTTCGCAACCGGACCGGTATTATGTGGTCATCGACGAGACCGGGCTCGGACTGGATCAGCTTGTCGAACGCGCCTTTCTTGAAGGCCAGAAGGATGACGCGATCGAAAGGCTTCGCGCTGTCGCGGATACCATGGGGCGTTCCGATGCGATGCCGGCCGTGATTGCTGCCATCAAGGCGGAACCGGGTCTGGAAGGCCTGCCGGAAGCGATTTCCGCGCTGGATGTTCCGGTCGATATCTCGGCGGACCAGTTCCAGAGCCGCTTTATTCAGATCGAACCACCGGCACGCGATGTCGATGGCTTGCAGCCCTATTTGCTCGGCGAGCAGACCATCATGATCAATGGCGAGAGCCAGCCGGTCTTTGCTGCCATTTTCTTCCGCGATGGCGGGCCGTACGGAATTGAAATCGACTATTGGAGCACCAATCTGACGTCCGGCGAGCTCAAGGATCAGGCGCGCCGCATTGCCCGCAATCATTTGCGGTCGGAGGCTTTCGAGGCGGCCGGAATTTCCGAAGACGTGCTCGCGGAGGTGAATTCCATCAATCCCGGGCTTCGCGAATGGTCGCCGGAACGCGGCCGGGCGGATGCCGCGATCAGCAATGTGGATCGCATTCCGATCATTGTCGGCATCGGCGCGTCGATCTTGCTGTGGGTGATGATTTTCTCGGTCACGAACATGTTGTTGACCGCGATGATCGAGGAAAAAGGCAACAAGATTCTGGAAACATTGCTGGCGACAGCACGCTTTCATGAAATCCTGGTGGGCAAGCTGGCCGGTCTCGCTGCGGTGTCTGCAACTTTCATTCTGGTCTGGGGCGGGCTGGCGTCCAGCGGCCTGTTTGCAGCGCAGAATTTTGCGGCGGCGGCAGACTTGCCGATCGCGAATGTTCTGGCGGCGATCTGGGATCCCGGCCTGATCATTCCGGCCATCGGCTATTTCGTCGTCGGGTATCTGATGTACGGGACGATCTATCTCGCAATTGGTTCGCTCTGCGATACGCTGCAGGAAGCCCAGTCCCTGATGAGCCCGATCATCATGTCGATGATGGTGCCGTTCCTGGTCATCATGGTGACGATGGAATCACCGGATTCGATGATTTTGAAATTTGCCTCCTGGGTGCCGATCTGGACACCCTTCCTGATGCTGGCGCGGCTGCAATCCGACCCCAGCATGGTGGAGATCATCGGGACGACGATTTTGATGGTTGGAACCGCCGTCGGTGTGATCTTGCTGTCGAGCTACGTTTTCCGGCTGGGCTCGCTGGGCGGAGCGAATGCTTCCTCGATCAAGAAGATGTTCGGGCGAAAGAAATCCAGACCCGCATAAGAAAACGCCGCGCTGTTTCCAGCGCGGCGTTTATCTTAAACCTGTATCGGCTTGGGCCTGCGGCTATGGTCGGCGCGGCTTGGGACCGGCGATCAGACCTTCACGCTGAGCGCGCTTGCGTGCCAGTTTGCGAGCGCGACGGATC
>BQJI01000077.1 GCA_021604625.1 Hyphobacterium sp.
TCGAAGGCCGCACCCAGATCGCCGACCACAATCGCGCCCTTGGCGTGGTAGCCAACTGTTCGGGTCACCACGATATTGGTGCGTTTGGGCAAGGGTTTGAACAGCAGGCTTTCCCACGTCTTGCGGCCCATGATGATGGGCTTGCCCAGCGTCGTTTTCTTGAACAGTGCGAGATCGGTTTTCAGCCGCCAGGGTAAATCGCCATCGCGGCCAATGACGCCGTTTTTCGCACGGGCGACGACGAGCGCGGTTTTCGTCAAACCGCCACCGGTGCGGAAATGCGCGGATGCGGGTCGTAATTTTCCACCGTGACGTCTTCGTACTCGAAGTCGAAGAGGTCTTTCTTGTCGGGATTCAGCGCCAGTGTCGGCAGACTGCGCGGCGTACGGGAAAGTTGCTCACGCACCTGATCCATATGGTTGGTGTAGATATGCGCATCGCCGAATGTGTGGATGTATTCGCCGACCTCCAGATCACAGACTTGCGCCATCAAATGCGTCAACAGCGCGTAGGACGCGATGTTGAATGGAACGCCGAGGAACATGTCGGCCGAGCGTTGATAAAGCTGGCAGGAGAGTTTTCCGTTGGAGACGTTGAACTGGTAGAGCGTGTGACAGGGTGGCAGCGCCATGTTGGGTACATCGGCTGGATTCCAGCCCGACACGATCAGGCGGCGGGAAGACGGATTGTTTTTGATCTGCTCGATCATATTGGCAAGCTGGTCAATCTCGGTGCCGTCCGGTCCTTCCCAGCGACGCCACTGCTTGCCGTAAACCGGGCCAAGTTCGCCATTTTCATCGGCCCACTCATCCCAGATTTTAACGCCGCGATCCTGCAGCCAGCGAATGTTTGTATCGCCGCGCAGGAACCAGAACAGCTCGATGGCGATGGATTTGAAATGCACCTTCTTGGTGGTCAGAAGCGGAAAGCCCTTGGAGAGATCGCAACGCAATTGCCGACCAAAGACCGACAGCGTGCCGACGCCGGTACGATCATCCTGACGCTCGCCCTTTTGCAGAATATCTTCCAGCAGATCGAGATAGGCCGCCTCCACGTCCGATCCGTGTGACCGGTCCGGGCGAAAATCATCCAGTCGTTCTGCATTGGCCATGGCGCATTCCTTTCGACGCCACACTCTAGCGATTCGTATTCAAGGACCGCACCCGGAATCGCCGGGCTTTCCACAAGATATCTCAGCCGATGTTTCAACCGTCAAAATACCGCCAGGAATTGTCACTGGCGGGTGGCTGGCGGGTGTTTGGCGTGTTGCTGACGTCGCGCAGACGTGGCGGGGGCAGACGGATTTTGGTTTTTCCGACGGGTCTGATTACAAACCCCTATCGAGGAGCAAAACATGGCTTTCAAAACTGATTCCGCAAAAATCAAGCGGTGGCGCGAAGAGCGGCACTGGTCGCAGGAACATCTGGCAGAGCTGGCAGGTGTCGGCATCAGGACGGTGCAACGTATCGAAAATAGCGAGCAGGCGTCGCGTGAATCGCTCATGGCCATAGCTGCCGCGTTCGATGTCGAAGCGATTGCGCTGTGCGTCGATCCGGAAGCTGAAGCCGACGAAATCGTCCAACGGCGGCAAACCGAAGTGGCGGCTGGTTTGCGCCTCTCTTTCCTCATTCACCTCGTCGGGTTTTTAATGGGCATGGTCGTATTTATGGCGATCAATATTTCAATGGGCGCATTCGTCATGAAATGGCCCACGATCTGGTGGACCGTAGGACTGGCTGGCCATGCGGTACCGATTGTCCTGATTGAAATCGTTTCACGCTTCCAGTTGCGCAAGCGCGCGGATTAATCTGGACTGGACAACATGGCGAAATGCCGCGCGGCGAAAAATCACCGCGCGGCATTTCCGATCTTTCCTGCTGACTAGTCGTCTGCGGACAGCAATTTCATTTTGAACAGGATACCGGCGATTGCTGCGCCAATCAGCGGTGCAACAATAAACAGCCAGAGCTGTGACAGTGCCGCGCCTCCCGCAAAGACCGCCGGGCCAATCGACCGCGCCGGGTTCACCGACACGCCCGTCACCTGAATGCCGACGATGTGAATGACGACCAGTGTCAGGCCAATGGCCAGACCGGCAAATGCCGTATCACTGGCTCCCGTCACGCCCAGAATGACCACCACGAACAGGAAGGTCATGACGATTTCGAAAACCAGCGCCGCCATCATCGAATATTCGCCGAGATAGCCTTCGCCCCAGCCATTTTGACCCAACCCGTTAGCTGCGACGGAATACCCGTCCACGCCCGAGGCCAGCACCATCAAAACGCCAGCGCCCGCAAGGGCTCCGAGAATTTGCGCCGCCCAATAGCTCAACATGTCTTTCATCGACATCCGCCCGGCCAGGTGTACGCCCAGGCTGACAGCCGGATTGATGTGGCAGCCGGAAACCGGTCCAATACCGTAAGCCATGGCGACGAGGGCCAGACCAAAGGCAAAGGCAATGCCCAGCTGCCCGACTTCCCCGCCCGCCAGAACGGCCGCGCCGCAGCCAAACAGGACCAGCGTGAATGTCCCGACGAATTCTGCGATCATCTTTTTCATATAATTCTCCCCTGATGCGGTTCTCGAAAATGGAAAACCCGTGATTTTGTTAGGGAGATTCTATTTTTTCGCGAACACAGATTATTTCCGGTCAGAACTTCAACTTTTTACCGTGTTCTCAAAAAAGTGACTCGCCTTTGTTCCGCCGATGGGTATGGTTAACAAATCAGAACATAGAGGGAACACGCTAATGTTGGGTTATGTAACGTTCGGAACCAATGATCTGCCCAAAGCGGCAGAATTTTACGACAAACTTTGCGGCGCGCTGGGTTGCGGTCGGATGATGGGCGATGAGAATTTTATCGCCTGGGGAACGCCCGAAGGCGGCGCGGGCATCGGCCTCACCAAGCCGTTCAATGGTGAACCGGCAACAGTCGGCAATGGCGTGATGGCGGCGCTGCAGGTCGACAGCCCGGAACGGGTCGATGAAATCTACAAGCTGGCGCTGCAGCTGGGGGCCACAGATGAAGGCCCCGCCGGAGCGCGGAGCGAATGGTTCTATGCGGGGTATTTTCGCGATCCGGATGGTAACAAGCTGAACGTCTTTTGCCTGACCGGGCAACCGGGATAGTCAGCGATACTCGTCAGATGTCGGCGGGCAGGTTATCCTGCTCGCCGATATGACAGATACGCGCGCCATTACCGGGAATAATTCTCAAGCCTGTGCCAATTGCGGCACGGCGCTGAGCGGTGATTATTGCGCGCAATGCGGACAATCACGACACGAAATCCGCCGCGCCTTCCTGCCGCTCGTCACCGATGCACTGGATGGATTGTTCCAGTGGGACGGGCGATTGCTGGTGACGATCAAGACATTGTTTTCGCAGCCCGGCAAAGTTGCCCGCAGCTACATGGATGGCAAACGTCAGAGCTTCACACCGCCCTTGCGCCTTTACCTGATCGTCAGCCTGATTTTCTTCGCCATGATCGGGCTTTCCGGCGTGCGTATCGTGGCCGTCAACCTGACTGCGGATGACGCCGGCGAAGCCGGGCTGTTTATCACCCTGTTCCAACCGCCCAGGGAAGGCGCGCCCGTCATTCTCAGCCCGGAGGTCCAGCAGGGAATGCTGGACCAGGCTGAAGCACAGGGTGTGTCCCGCAGTTTTCGGGAAGTCGCCATCCGCGCGATGAACGAGCCCGGCGCAGTGGAGGAACAGGCCGCCTCTGCCGCCAGTCAGGCGATGATCCTGATGGTGCTGGTCTTCGCCGTGTTATGCGGCATATTCCACCCCCGGCGGCGCATTATCGAACATGTCGTGCATGCGCTCTATTTTCACGCAGTGTTGCTGATCCCTCTGGCTCTGGTCATGATCACCGGAATACTGGTTCCGTTACCCGGGTGGGGACCGCTCGTCCTCGCCATTTCCGCAGCACTCGCCTTGATTGTGGCATTCGTCCTGTTTGATCGCGGGTTTTATCAGTCGAGCTGGATTGGCGCCGGATTGCGGATCATTCCGATTGTCCTCGGATATGTCCTGGGCGCGCTTTTTGTTTCAATCGGTTTGATACTCTGGGCGGCGGTCTGATCGGGACACCCACATCTTCACTTCAAATTCAGAGCGATCATGCCTATATTGGCTGTGTCGGTTCGCCGACTATGACGATAAATGGTGCGTGTAATAACTGAACTGGACCCGGGTGCGATTCCCGGCAGCTCCACCAATTTCCACCAGCGCATTGCTAACGCGCTGGATTTATGGGGCTGATCAGGATCGACAGGCAGCTAAAGGCGTAACTTTCGTCCGCGTGGGTACCGTTAAATGCCCATTTTAGTAGTTGCAAATGACAACTATGCTGAAGAGGTTGCTCTCGCTGCGTAATGCGGTGCGAGTATCTCGCTTTAAAGTCCTGAACCCATAGCAAGTTCAGGCGGGGTCCGGGGGCGCCTGGCAACAGAAGCCCCCACTTATCTCCGTTTTGCGATCAGTGGCAGCCTGTCCTCGGGCCGCAGCGTCACCGTCATGACCGGTTTGGGCTCAAATCCATCGGGGACGCTGAAAGCCAGGTCGCGCACAAGCGTCGCGAGAATGATAATTGCTTCCGACACCGCAAAAACCGACCCGATACAAGCGCGCGGACCGCCACCAAACGGGCGCGAAACCCACGGATCCGTCGGCCGGTTTGCAAGACTGAAACGCTCGGGTTCAAAAACATCCGGCCTGTCCCAATACCGGTTGTGTCGCTGCAATGCATAAAAAGCGATTATGGCGACATCGCCCTTTTTGACCTCGCGTTCGCAAATTTGTGTGTCACGGATTGCTTGCCGTCCAACCAGGGGGGCTGGCGGATAGAGCCGCAATGTCTCGTCGATAATCTGGCGCGTGAATTGAAGGTTCGGCAAATCGTCTGCCGTAAAATTGCCCGTGGAGACCTGTTCGGCTTCTGCCCGTACTTTATCCTGCCAGTCCGGACGGCAGGCGAGAATGTATAGCGCCCAGCCAATGGCGATGGCCGTGGTTTCATGCCCGGCAATCACCAGGCTCAAAACATTGTCGCGAATAAACCGGTCCGATAGAGTCGGCGCGCCCGCTGCATCGCGGGCATCGAGCATTAATTGCAGGATATCCTGTTCAGGCCGGCCTGTTCGGCGGCGGGAAGCAATCTCGGCCTCAACGGCCCGGCGCAATGTTTTGCGGGCTTTCAATGCCTTCGGCCCAAGGATGCGGGGCGTGGTTTCCGGCAGGGGTAGAAGGTCGGTAAATCGCGTCCGTCCGGTTTCCGAAAACACCAGCTCGATGGCTTCACGAATCTGCCCGCGATCGAAATCATTGGCCCGGGTGAACAAGGCCCGTTCGATGACGCTCAGCGCCGCACGGTTCAGGGCGGGTGTAACGTCGGCTCCCGGCTCCAGTTCTGCGATCAGGTCAGCGGCAGTCCTGGCGGCCTCGCTCATGGCCGGGATGAGCGCCATGATGCGCGGGCGGACAAAGCCGGGTTGCAGCACTTTTCGCTGGATTTTCCAGCCCTCGCCATGGGCCGTCAGAATGGCATCCCCCAGAATGGGCCGGAGCATGCGCTGGATCAGTGGAGATTTGCGCCAGGCGTCCGGATCATCCTGCAGAACGGCTTTCATTTCATCCGGCCCGGACAGGGTGTGAACGGTGCGCCCGAGAAACGGTGCGGATATGCGTGTAAACTGAAAGGCTTCCTGCGGCAGAATTTCGACGGGCGAATGGCGCAATACCTGTGCGGTTTTCCATAGGCCCAGCGGCCGCGTCTGGCGTGGCGGCATGGGTGGGATGAATTCGGATTCGTGTGTCACGGGAAACCAGTGCCTTTTGGAGTGTGTCGAACGTATCCTATCGACAGAAAATAGCAGTGCGACATTAGAGTCGTCGTTGACGACCCGCGTGACTTGACTAGTTTTCAATCGGTTCGAACAAGGGGGAAACATCGTGGCGACTGATTTAATGCGCTACGATCTGATGGCGCAGGAAGCGTTGAGGGGCGTCATTCGCGAAGCTTTGATTCGTGCCGGCGGACCTGATGGCCTGCCCGGCGCGCACCATTTCTATATCAGTTTCAAGACTGAAGGTGCTGGCGTCGATATCGATCCCAGCCTCAAGGAAAAATATCCGGAAGAGATGACCATCGTTCTGGAACACCAATTCTGGGATCTCAATCCGGATGAGGATTTCTTTGAAGTCACGCTGAAATTTGCGGGCGTACCGAAATATATGAAAGTGCCTTATTCGGCAGTGAACCGCTTTCATGACCCGTCTGTCGGCTTTCATCTGCAATTCGAGCCCGTCATGCGAAACATCGCCAATGCCGACGAAGCGACCGCCGAGCCGGCAAAGCTTAATCCAGTCAAGGCGACGAAAAAGAAGCCCAAGGCCAAGAAAGCCAAGGCTGAAGCCGCAGATGCAAATGCCGATAGCGACGGCGCTGAAGTCGTCAGCCTCGACAGTTTCCGGAAGAAATGAAATATCCCGAACCGCCCTGGGATGAAGCCACGATCCGGCATTTTTTTACTGAAGTCCCTACCCAGCTTGAATATTCCAAACTGCTCGGTTTCAAATTTCTGGATCTGAATCCGGAAGAAATGTGGTTCGATGCCCAATGGGAACCGGATCTGCGCGTTTGCAGTCCAACAGGAGCGGTTCAGGGCGGCATGGTGACGGCGATGCTGGATGATACGATGTCATTGGCGGCGGTGACGGTGGCCGGTTTTGACGGCGTTGTGCCGACACTGGAAATGAAAACCAGCTTTATCTCGCCGGTCTGGCCGGGAAAGCTGCGATGCCGCGGACAGGTGATCAAACGCGGCAAGCAATTCTTCTTTACCGAAGGCTGGCTGTGGGATGCAGACGGCAAATTGCTGACGAAATCGAGCGCGACCTGTTTTCACAAATCCCACGCCGAAGTGAAGCGCATCCGCAAGGAACGCGGGCTCTAGGCCGCGTCGCGTTGCAACGGGCGCGCTCTGACCTTCACCCGCGGGCGTTCTGATACGATTTTTTCGACCAGCAGTTTTTCAACCTGGCTGTCATCGTGAAAGACGCATCCCGTCAGCGCGTCCAGCACGGCGCGGGCAACATTCTCGACATCCTCGACCGGGCTGTGTTCGGGTCGCTCGATACGGATTTCCACTTCATAGGGGCCATATTTCGGGCGCACACGCTTGAATTCGGTATAGAAAAACTCTCCGATCAGGCCCTTGAATCGCGTCGATTGGGCTGTCTGAGCGTCAACACGCAAATGGAGACTGTCGGCTGACATGACGGTGTAACCCTGCCCTTTTGCAATCCAATCCAGCGGTCCGGCTTGATCCGTTCCGCCCCGGTGATAAACGCTAATCCGAATCGATATTAACATTCTGCCTTTCGCGGCAATTGTGCAAGGAGCCTCGCGCCATGAGCGAAACCCGTACCGAAACCGACAGCTTTGGCCCGCTCGAAGTCCCGAACGACAAGCTCTATGGCGCACAATCGGCGCGCTCGCTGATCAATTTCGCGATTGGCGAGGAAACCATGCCCGCACCGATGGTCCGCGCGCTGGGGATCATCAAGCGCTCTGCGGCTCGTGTGAACAAGTCGATGGGGCATCTCGATCCGAAACTGGCGGAGGCGATCGAACAGGCCGCCGGCGAAGTGGCCGAGGGCAAATGGAATGATCACTTCCCGCTATCGGTCTGGCAGACCGGTTCGGGCACGCAATCGAACATGAATACCAATGAGGTTGTCTCCAATCGTGCGATCCAGATTCTGGGTGGTGTGGTCGGCTCCAAAGATCCGGTGCATCCGAATGACCACGTCAATCGCTCACAATCCTCGAATGACACCTTCCCGACGGCCATGCACATTGCCGCCGCCGAGGAAATGCATCATCGCCTGCTGCCAGCGGTACAGACCTTGCGCAATGCGCTGAATGACAAGGCGGAAGCCTATCGCGACATCATCAAGATTGGCCGCACACACCTTCAGGACGCGACGCCGCTAACGCTCGGCCAGGAATTTTCAGGCTATGTCGCCCAGCTCGACCTGGGAATGCAGCGCGTCAATGAAGGGCTGGCCTACCTTTTCTATCTGGCTCAAGGCGGCACGGCGGTCGGCACCGGCATCAATGCCAAGCCGGGCTTTGACGTCGCGTTTGCCGAAGACGTTGCCAATTATACCGGCCTGCCGTTCAAGACTGCGCCAAACAAGTTCGAGGCGCTGGCCGCGCATGACGCTTATGTCTCGGCGCATGGCGCGCTGAACACGCTGGCCGCGTCGCTCAACAAGATCGCCAATGATATCCGCCTTCTGGGCTCAGGTCCGCGTTGTGGATTTGGCGAAATTTCCCTGCCCGAAAACGAGCCGGGCTCGTCGATCATGCCGGGCAAGGTCAATCCGACGCAGTGCGAAGCGCTGACGATGGTGTGCGCGCAGGTGATGGGCAATAATGTCGCCATCACCGTCGGCGGCGCGCAGGGGCATTTCGAGCTGAATGTGTTCAAGCCGATGATGGCCTACAACATGCTGCAATCCATCCGCATCCTGTCGGATGCCTGCGTCTCCTTCAGCGAAAAATGCGTGGATGGCATTGTCGCCAATGAGGACCGGATTACCGATCTGATGGGTAAATCCCTGATGCTGGTCACCGCGCTGGCGCCCACTATCGGCTATGACAACGCCACGACAGTCGCCAAGACCGCGCACAAGAATGGCACGACGCTGAAAGAGGAAGCGGTGAAGCTCGGCTTCGTCACAGCGGAAGAATTCGACCGCGTCGTCATCCCCGCCGACATGATCAAGCCGAAGTAGTGACGCTAGCCCGTCTCACCCCAATAGCTGCCGCGTAATCGACCGGCGGTCGCGTCGATCATGTCGTAGGCCAGTTCCAGCCCGGAATAGCGAATACCCGATGGTGAAATTGCTATCGCTCCACCGGCATTCAGCACGACCATCGCATCGCGTTGATCAACCCAGCCGATTGTGAAGGCCTGGTAGCCGGGGAAATTCACCCCCCAATGCCATATGGCCTGATCACCTGTGGTTTGCACGGCAAAGCCCGGTCCCCATCCATTGTTTTCGCTGACAGAAACGGCGGGTTGCAACATGGCTCGCACCGGTTCGCTGTCGCTGTTCAATACCGTGTGCATGAAGCGGGCATAATCCGATGCGGTTGTCCGCAACCCGGCAGCCGCCAGATAGCTGGGTCGGCGTTCACTTTGCGGCAATGCGGGGCGCACGGCCAAAACCGACACTGTCACGATGATCAGACCGCCAGCCAAAGCGCGCATGGTCATAGTGCCTCGCTTCCATGAAACAGCTGCGACGATCAAGGCCGCGAAAAGTGCTGCAATGGCTGGCGCCATCACCGACCAGTTTGCTGCGCCGATCATCATGAAATCGAGCGCAAATCCGCAAACAATCGAAAGCCCGGCGATGGCCACCGCAACGACGCACCTGTTTTTGCTGGAGTTTTTGCGAAATACCAGTTGAACCAGAAAGGCGATCAACAGAAGCGGTATCGCAATCAAGCCGGCGACAAGCGCCACCATGGCAAAACCGAAGCTGACATCCAAAGCCGGCATGGCGAGTGCGTCCAGACCGGGTGCTGCCCGCCCGAAGCGGCTGCTTGTCATGCCCAGTTCGGGCAAAACGACCGTATTCATGTGATCCTCGAAGGATTGCCCTGTCACCGCTTCAATCTGTTGGGCCAGATAAAGATACCCGGCGCCTGCATATTCAAATGTGCCGGCCAACCCTTCGGGTTCAGGATCACCGGGAAGGCGATTATCGAAGCCCGCGGAATGCGACAACACCTGACGCAGGGTGAACTCAAACCCGTTCACCGTCCGGGTTGCATCCAGATCCAAT
>BQJI01000078.1 GCA_021604625.1 Hyphobacterium sp.
ATAACGTGAATGTGATCGTGTTGCTTCCTTACTGGAGGGACACATGAAAAAATTACTCACACTTTCTGTTGCCGGATCTGCCCTGCTCGCTGCAGGTTGCACGACTGCCGCTATGGCAAATGACGATCACGATGTCGAAACCGACATTCGGGTCATTGTCGCCGACACCGATCATTCCGGACCGTCCGTTATTATACGGGGCGTTGAAATCGACGTCGTCGATGGTGATGTAATCATCAATGGCGATGCTGTCAGTTCGACCGAAGACGGTCGGGTGATCATATCCGGCGGCAACGCAACGGTCATTCGCGGCGGTGACCATGCCGGCAATCATTCGCTCTGGGTGACCGACAATATTCATGAATTTCGGCTTGCCGAAATCGAAGCCGATGCAGAACGCATGGCAGGCATGCGCGTGATGTTCGAAGGGCGGCATGACGAGGAATTCGAGCGCGCAATGGAAGCGCTGGAGCTCGACATGGAAGAGCTCGACGGTCAGCGCTTCGTTGTCATAAATGGCGAACGTCGTGAACTGACCGACGAAGAACGCGAAGAGCTTCGCGTCGAGTTGCAGGACGCCCGTGAAGAAATTCAGAACGCCATGATCGAGGTGCGCCGCGAACTCGAAGAGGGTCAGGCGGAGCGCCGTGAGGGCATGCGGGTATTGCGATTCGAACTGGCAAATACGGAACGCGAAGCCGCCGAGGCCGAACGCATGATGTTCATCGCTCGGGGAAATCAGGAAGCCAGCGAAGACATTCTGGTTCGACTCAGGGAAGGTGGCGGCCAACGATTGCGCTTTGAAAGCGAAAATGGCGAGGAACGCATCTGGGTTGATGGCCAAGAGATCGAAGGTGACGCCCGTGCCGAATGGCTGGAACGTCTGGAGATCGAACGCCTTGAAGGCGGTGAGGGCCGCTCCGGCAATCGCGTGATCATAGAAATAAACGAAGACGAGGAATAGACTTGCGGCAGGTTCGGACTGGGGAAGACTGTCCGGACCTGCCAGCCATCGGAAGGGGGTTTTGAGTGAAGGCGTTTTTGCGCTTTAACCCGAGGGAGCCCCGATATGCGCTTTAAAAAACTTCTGGCCATGATGGCCGCCACACTGTTCGCCGCCACCACCGTTGCCTGCGCAAGCATGCCGGAAAGTGGAGACTCATCATCGTCATCCCGGAATGAACGTGAAGTTCCGAACGGCTATTACTGATTTTCCGGAATCGGAGACAAAAAAAGGCGGGCCGGAAACTCCGGCCCGCAATTGTTTGGTCGATTGAGGCATCTCCTCCCCGAGATACCATAAGGACTGAACGGTCAGGTCCCGTCCTGATGATTACTGTGGCGTCACAATGAGGGGACGTCAAGCGTCCGAATCCCGCTATTGGTCACCGATCGACTGAATCCGCGCAATCAGGGCGTTGGTGGAGGCATCATGCTGACCGCCCGCGCCGGACGTCCATTCGGATTCAAGCGTCCGCGCCAGGTTTTTCCCGAGTTCAACGCCGAATTGATCAAATGCGTTGATCCCGAACAACAAGCTCAATGCAAAGGTCTGATGCTCGTAAAAGGCCAGAAGCGCCCCCAAGGCCGCCGCATCCATCGTTTCCGCAAGAATGAAAGTCGAGCCACGCCCGCCCGGCATGACCATATGCGGACTCATTCGGGCAATATCGTCCTGCGCAACACCCTTCGCTTCAAGGTCCCCCCGAACCGAATCTGCATCGCGCCCGGACAGCAATGCTTCGGCTTGCGCCACCGCATTTGCCAGCAAGGCACGCCGGTGTTCGCCGTCCCCGCCTTTTGCAAAAGCGATCAGATCAACGGGTATGACGTCCTTGCCCTGGTGCAATAGTTGGAAAAAAGCGTGCTGGGCATCCGGCCCCTCGCCGCCCCATACGACCGGGCCAGCCGGGGCACCCAGCAACCCGCCGTCAAGATCAACGGATTTACCGAGCGATTCCATGGACAATTGTTTCAGCCAGTTTGCAAACAGGCCGAGATGCGAGGAATACGGTACGGTGGCCCATGACTGACAACCACAAATGGTCCGGTACCACCAGATAATCAACGCGGACAAAACAGGCGCATTGGTGTCCATCCGCGATTGTAAAAAATGTTCATCCATCTGACGGGCGCCCCTTAGCAGGCGGTTGAAAGCCTCCCGGCCTATGGCTGCCATTACAGAAAGCGAGACGCTCGACCAGAGCGAATAGCGCCCCCCGACCCAGTCCCCCATTTCAAAAATCCGGTCATCCGAAATACCGAGTGCGCGGGCCGCTGCGCCATTGGCCGTCGCAGCCGACAAATGTCGGCCAATACCGCCATCAAGCCCCGCTTCCAGCCAGGCTATGGACGTTTTCGTGTTCAGGCTGGTTTCGGGCGTACCGAACGATTTCGAAACAACAAAAACCAGCGTGGTCGCCGGGTCCAGACCGAACACAGCGCGTTCGAAAGCATCCGGATCAATGCTGGAAAGGAACCGCACATCAATTGGCGCATGCCCGCTCGACAAGGCATCATGCACCAGGCGCGGCCCGAGATCAGAACCGCCAATGCCAATGTGGAGAATGTGGGTAAACGCTTCGCCGGTTGAAGATGTATAGGTGCCAGACCGTAAATCATCGCTGAAAGCCAGCGCTCTGGACAATTCCCGGTTCGCCTGTGCCTTGCGAGCGTCATCCTTGCCGCCACCCCGCAATGCCATGTGCTGGGCGGCGCGATTCTCGGTCACATTGGCAATGTCTCCGCGTGCCATCGCGTCGATTCGAGCTTGAAGGCCAAGATCAGTTGCCAGCTTACAAAGAATATCAAGGCTGGGGATGGAAATCGGGTGTTTGGAGAAATCAAAAAACAAGCCTCCAGCCTCAACGGAAAAACGGCCATGTCGGGTTTTTTCATGTTCAAGAAAATACCGCGCGTCGTGCCCGGCATCGCCGTCGGATTGTTTGCGGAGCGCCTCAATAGCTTGTTCACGGGTCATTGGCATGATCACTAGCTCCAAATCCGGATTAATCCGACCACAAAAGAGACTTCCTTGTCCCTCCTTTCAGCCCTGTTAATCGCACTCACCGCAACTCAGGCAATGCCGGGGGCCGAGTTTGCCGCGCTCGCGACACAACTGCAAACCCCGGTTCAGGAACGTCTGGATACAGCGCGCACCATGCCCGCCCAGGCAGCACCCGATCTGGCCGAGCATGATCCAGTCATGCTGGGGCTTTCGGAATTGTCGCGCAAGGCGATGAGACTATCGCTTTCAATGGAGTCGCGAAACGGGCCGGAAGATCTTCGTTGCATATACAGAGGCATGGCACAGGACGCTCTGATCCATCATCGCGCCCTGACGGAAGCAGAAATCAGAGCCGACCGGATCGTCATTTACACGGACATTCAATATCTGCTCGGTCACGCCGCAGAAATGGGGCGATTTGCAGATCAGACCGATATCGAGCCCTTCACTGGTGTAGACCCGGGCTGCCCTCGCGGGCCATTACGCTAATTCGATCCCACGGCCTCCACGACCATGTTCGGCGTGAGGATGGGTGGTAGGATCAAGGGCTCCGCTGCGCCGGGCGAATAATAGACGTAGAGCGGAATACCGGCGGCGCCATAACCATGAATGGCTGCCGCTATCCGGTCATCGCGATTCGTCCAGTCGGCGATCAGAATAACGACACCATTTTCTTCGAATGCGCGCGTGACATCAGCCGAATTGAGTGTGATCTGCTTGTTGAATTGACAGCTCACGCACCATGCTGCCGTGAAATCAATAAACACTGGTCGACCCTCGGCGACCAGCATATCAACGCGTTCCTGTGACCAGGGTTCGCCGGTATATTCGCCAGCAAGCGTGCTGCGAGACACACCAAACATTGAAGCGAACAAAATCCCGATACTGGCCAATGCGAGTGCGCGCGATAGCAAGGTCGGCGATTTCAACGCCCAGATCATCATGCCCACGGCGAGATAGGCGATGAGCAGCATCAACACGCCCTGGGGCCCACCCTGGATCGACAACACCCAGATCAACCAGATGGCTGCGCCGAACATCGGAAAAGCCAGAAACTGCTTGAAACGGACCATCCACGGTCCCGGCTTTGGCATCCATTTCAGCAAGGACGGGAAAAACGACAGGATCAGATAGGGCAGTGCCAGCCCCAGTCCGAGCGCCAATGAGACCAATACCAGCACAAATCCGGGCTGGGAGAACGCCAGACCCAGCGCACCAGCCGCAAACGGACCAATACAGGGCGCCGCGACCACGACAGCCAGGAATCCGGTCAGGAAAGCGCCTGCATCACCGCCAAGATTTGTCCATCTGGCGCCCATGCCCTGCAGACTGGTTCCGACCTCGAACAATCCAACCAGATTCAAACCAATGGCGAACATGACAAGTGACAACACAGACACCATGACCGGATTCTGTAACTGGAATCCCCACCCCACCGGCTCACCGAGCGCTTTGAACAGCAACAAGACGCCCGCCAGCAATAGAAATGTGGCCAGAACACCTGCTAGAAACAAAAGCCCGTGACGTCGCAATTCGCCCGGCGCGGAGTGGGCTTTTTCGACAAACCCCAATGCCTTGATCGACAGTACCGGAAAGACGCACGGCATGAGGTTGAGAATCAGCCCACCCAGCAGCGACATCAATATTGTAAGGGTCAGAGCCGACAAGGTGACCGGCATCGTGTCGGAAACAAAGGCTTCTGCCGGAACGTCGATCACGGTCAGACCCGGCTCTGGCGTGATGACGATAGCGCGCTCACGCCAGGCCCCGTCGACCCGCACGTCAAAATTCAGAACGCCGCGTGGCGCCCAGGTCAGACCATTTCTGGCTTCCGGAGCGGGCTGCAAACGAAGGGCTATTCCGTCAGATCCGATATAGGCGGTCTGCGGCGCCGCATGATTTATCACCATGTCCGAATAGGGGAAAAAGGTAAGGTTTCTGATCTCCGCACCGCCAGAGGGGTCGGCTACAGTCAGCAGAAGGGATTGGGATAATCGCGAAATGCCTGCGGTTACGTCTGGATCCGTCGGCACGCGGGAAATCCCGGAACCGATCAGGGCCGCGCCGGCATTGTCCACAACACCCGGCGTGCTCACAGTCAAAAACAGATCGAGTTCGGCCGATTCCGGGATACAGATTTCTTCACAGACGAGCCAGTTCACATCCGCTCGCAATTCAAGGAATCGTCCGGAAAAATCATCCGCAATTGTGATCGGAACAGGCAAGACAACTTCGCCGCCATATCCATAATTCATCAGATGACCGAACGGAAAGGCAGACGGCGCCGGCCAGATTATCTCGCCAGCGCTTACGCCGTCCGGCAAGCGCCAGTTGATTTCAGTGGGTTCGCCGGAATCACCGGAATTGCGCCAATAGGTATGCCAACCTGGTTCGATCTGCATGTGCAGACCGACATGGAACGTTGTTCCGGCTTCAACGGTGACATGATCGGCCACCAGTCGCGATTGCACCATGTAATCATTGTTCAGCGCATTGCGCTCAGGCAGAGAAGATTGCCCGGACGCTGCTGCGGCAAAACCAATAAGCGCAATCAGGAGAAAAAAATATCGAAGCATTTCCTGCCAACCCGTTCAGACACAGACAGGGCATATATGAAAAGTGCGAGAGAGCGTTAGCCCTCTCGCACGAATGTGAACAGCTGCCAGGTTGCGGATCAGTTCGCTTTTGGCGAATTGGCTTGCTGACGGCGGATGGCCTTGTTCAAGATCTTATCCCAGCGGCTGAGCGAGATAAGGTGCGCAAAAATCGGGCCGAGATAGCCTTCATCACGCAGCTTCAGATAAGTCTCGGTTGGAAGCTTGTTGAGCTTTTCTTCGGAAATGCCGAAATACTCGGCAACCTTCTTGGATTCATCCGTGGTGTTGTCTTTCAGCGTCACATCCTTGGGCTCGAACAGATCGAGATCCATCATGCGCTGAACAAACATCTCGGTGGAACGCGCATCGGCGTCAAAGGCGCTCACAAAATCAATGGCTTGTTGAAGGGCTTCAGTCGGCTCGCCGTTATCGTCGAAGAACGGCAATTGCGCACCTTCGCCAATGCCGTCGGCTTCAACATCAATGCAAACGGTTGAAGGCTGGTCCGGACCATTGGAAGCGCTGACGAAAGGATAACGACGTGCAAAGGCTGGCAACATCGTGTCGGGCTCGTAATTGCCGTCGGCATCGATGAAAAGGTTTTCACCGCGATTGAGCCCCATAACGACAACCGGGAGACGTTTTTCGCCCAGGAAAATAACCGGAAAAAACCCAGCATACTGCATGAACTCGCCGACAATGGCGGGGAGAAAGTGTGACTCTTTCAGGAAAGCAAATGGCTCTTTCGGCGGTGACATGCCGAATTTGCGGTGTCTTTCCTTGTTCAACGGCTCCGGGCGTTTGTAGAGTGGAACCTGTCCTGTAAGCGGTTCATTGGCAGTGGCGTCAGCCATGGCGTCGTCCTTTGGTTTTGTAGATTTGGGGCTAGATAGCGAATTGAAGCGCATTTCACAACGGATTGCGTCACTCAGACGTTAAATGACCCCATATTCGACTGCCGAACAGGCACAAGGTGTGACATTTCGAAAACGACGATTCCAACCCAAATGCGCTTTTCACTAGAATGCCACAGTCAACGCCGCCCTGAAATTCCGACCGGGTAAAGGCAAAAGGTCTTTCAGAAAACTTGTATGCAATCTGGCGTCCTCATCGGTCAGGTTTCTGGCCTCAAGAATAAGCCGGACATCCTGTTCTTGCACGGGTCGCAAAACAACCTGAGCATTCAGCAAGGTGTGGCTGTCCGTAGGCAATTCGAAATTGGCAATATTCTCCTGCGCGGACGCCCATCGCACCTCAAGATGAGCGGTGGCGATGCCTCTTTCTGCCTCAATCATGGCTGAAAGACCCAGCGGTGGTATGCGCGGAAGATTGTTGCCATCGTCCAACTCGGCTCGAACATATTCTGCAGTGACTTCGCCACGAACATCCCAGTTGGTGACAGAGCCAAACTGACGTTCGATTCTTGCTTCAAATCCCCACAGGCGTGCGTCCTGTTGCGCATACTGAAAAACAGGCAACTCATCTTGCTCGGCCCCGGTCGGAAACAAACCAATAAACCCGTCATAGTCGGCAAAGAACATAGCGCCCTCTATTGACCAGTCAGCCACATCCATGCGCGCAGTCAGGTCGATCGATGTCGCCAATTCCGGAGAAAGGCCGGCATCGCCGACCTCAAAAGCCTGGGTCGCCAGATGAGCGCCGTTCGCAAACAACTCGACATCGGTGGGTGCGCGTTCGGACACAGCGCCCGTCAGTGCAACAAAAACGTCCGGAACCGGCCGGAAAAATACCGCGGCCGATCCGCTGGCTGTCTGAAAAGAGCGTGACGCATTTGCCGTCTCGACATCGCGCGACTCCGCCCTCAGCCCGCCTTCCAGACCCCAATTTCCGGCATCATATCTCTCAACGATGAAAACCCCGGTATCCGTGGTCCGAACAGGCACGATATAGGCTTCCGCACCGATCGCTGCGAAGTCGCGGCTGAATGTCTGAAGGCCGAATGCACCTTCCATATCGCCTATGGGACGATGCCGTAATTCGAACCGGCCCTCCCAGCCTTCATTCGTGAAGGTCGTGGCAATTTCGTCGCCTTCGATTTCACGGTGTCGGTATTTGCCTGTCCCCAATGAAAACCGAATGCGTTCGATGGGCGCGCCGTCAAAATTTAGATCGCCCCGTGCATCCCACCGGTTCTGCGCCATGACGAGACGGGCATCACCTTCGTCGGCGTGTTCATCGTTATGACCGGCCTCTTCGCCAGGCTCGTGCGCATGTCCTGGCAGTCCGTAAACGCTGTCATTGGTGCGATATGACACACCCACAAAGCCCCAATCGCCGATAAAGGAGAGCCCTGCCGAGCCCGTCGAGAATTCAAGGTCGGAGTTGAGAACAACGCCAACGACTTCGTCTTCATGTGCATCGTCATCCGCAAGACCCAAACCCGGCGGATAATCGTCATGATCATCATGTTCACCCGCTTCCAGCGCGCGCTGACGAGCAGATTCTGCAAAGCCGGGAATCTCGTAATCTTCCGCAACCCGCCGCATGCCTTCGACGTGAAAAACAAAATTGCCGACCCCGAACCGGCTCCGCGCGGCCAACTGATGACCTTCGTCCACGCTCGTCGACCCGACATAGATTCGGCCCTCCAGGCCGCCATCCGGCAGGTTTTCGGGAATCCGACCGTCAATGACGTTCACAACGCCGCCAATCGCGCCACCGCCATAAGCAATTGCCGCCGGGCCGCGCAAAATTTCGACGCGTTCGGCTTCCAGTGCCTCCGAAGACACTGCGTGATCCGGGCTGGCGGTCGATGCGTCCACAAGTCCGACCCCGTTCACCAGCACACGAACACGGTCAGCACCCAAACCCCTCAAAACCGGTCGGCTGGCCGCCGGACCGAAATAGGTGGTGGTCACGCCCGGCTCGTGCGAGATGGTATCGGCGAGGCTGCCGGACAGATTTTCCTCGATATGGTCAGCAGTCAGGACATCAACAGATCCAACGATTTCATCTGCGAGAACCTGAAGGGGTGACGAGGTCACAACGATGCGATCGATTGGCGCTTCGTCATCGTTTTGCGCCATGACCGGCGTACCCAAAAGCACAAATCCGTAAACAGCATATTTCAACAATGACATCGCTCATCTCTCGAATTGTCAACGATGTGATATTATAACATAACAAGATTGACAAGCATCAAGGCTCGATTTTCACAGTCGAAAAGGATTAAATCTTTGCAAGATGACCCAAGCTGATTCCGTCTCCATCGCGTTGCAACACGCGGAAACCCATTGCGCCGACCGCGGCATGCGCATGACTCCTCTTCGTCGGAAGGTGCTCAGCCTGCTGGTGGAGGCGGATGAGCCGGTCAAGGCATACGATCTGCTGGACCAGATGCGCTCCGCTGACGGAGCCGCAAAACCGCCGACTGTCTACCGATCGCTGGATTTCCTGATGAGTGTCGGCCTGGCCCACAAGGTTGAGGCGTTGAATGCCTATATCGCCTGCGCCCACTGCCACGACAAAGGTGGCGCTGAACTCTATATCTGCGGAAAATGTGGCTCGGTAGACGAACGACACGGCGCGCCCTCGCCGCAGAATGCACCAGCGGGATTCAAGACGGATCGCTCGGTAGTCGAACATTACGGACTGTGTTCTGTCTGCCAGCCGAGGGTGTAGGAGATAATTATGCAGGAGCTGTGGCGCGGTTGTGCCAATGCTTGGGAATGTGACGAGCTGGGGCATCTGAATGTCCGATTTTATTTCGCAAAAGCCTGGGAGGCCCTGAGCCGGGTCGAGGCAATTGCAGGAGTGGACAACCCGCTCGAAAAATCCTTTGCTTCAACGATATCGCCGCGCGATCTGACGGTTGCCTATCTTGCCGAAATCCGCCCTGGCGCACCGCTTTTCATTGAAGGCGGCGTCATTGATATAGAGGCCAGTAGCGCAACAATCTGCCTGGTCGTTCGCCAATCGGCTTCGGGCAATGTGGCGGCGGTTTTTAGAGTACAGATCCAACACGCCAAAACTTCAGACGACGCACCGAAGGAATGGACCGACCTCCAGGCGTGCAAACTCCAGAGTCTCACTGTCGATACGTCGGCTATCGGCAGCCCGCGTGGCCTGTCCGACCGCGCACCATCACAGAATATCACCCTTCACGATGCCGAACGCATGCAATTGCAAACAATCGGCATGGGACGAATCAACCCGGAAGATTGTGGACCGTGC
>BQJI01000079.1 GCA_021604625.1 Hyphobacterium sp.
CACACGGCCGCGCGGCGATCCTGTCCGCAACGGACGGCACATTGCAGCGCAATGTCAATCTGGGTGATCCTGTCTATGTGGCGCCGATCATCGTCAATGAAACGATCTATGTCGTGACCGATGAGGCACGTCTGATCGCGCTGCGCTAACGATATGGCTGTCCCCACAATTGCGGTGGTGGGCCGCCCGAATGTTGGAAAATCAACACTTTTCAACCGACTCGCTGGGAAACCTCTAGCGATTGTTGATGACATGCCCGGCGTCACGCGCGACCGTCGCGAAGCCCATGGGCGTATCGGCGATATTCCGCTCCGCATCATCGACACGGCCGGTTTTGACAATGCCGATGCGACCAAACTTGGCACCGATATGCGCGCCCAGACCGATCAGGCACTCGCCGATGCAGATGTCTGTCTGTTTGTGATTGATGCTCGTGAAGGTGTCACCGCGCTGGATCAGGCCTTTGCCGATGTTATCCGGCGCTCGGGCGCGAAAGTCGTGCTGGTCGCCAACAAGGCCGAAGGCCGCGCCGGCCTGGATGGCATCGCCGAGAGCTATGCGCTGGGCTTTGGCGAACCCATCGGCTTTTCAGCCTCTCACGGCGATGGCGTTGGCGATCTTTATGCGGCGGTTGCCGATGCGCTGGAGGGTTTTGAAAGCCTTGAGGATGATCGCAGTGAAGAACCGCCCTTGCGGATTGCGGTCATTGGACGCCCGAATGCCGGTAAATCGACGCTGATCAATTCGCTGATCGAGGAAGATCGGCTGATTACAGGCCCTGAAGCCGGCGTAACGCGCGATGCCATCGCCGTGGACTGGCTCTGGGAAGGTCGCCGTATCCGCCTTCACGACACCGCCGGACTGCGCAAGAAGGGCAAAGTCAACGACCGGCTGGAACGGATGAGCGCTGCCGATACGCTGCGCGCCATCAAGTTTGCCGAGATTGTGCTGCTGCTCGTGGATGCCGAACATCCCTTCGAGAAGCAGGATTTGACGCTGGCTGACCTTGTCATGCGTGAAGGCCGGGGTCTCGTCATGGTTCTGGCCAAATGGGATCTCATTCCCAACCGCTCGGCGGCGCTGAAGGAATTGCAATACGAATTTGAACGCTTGCTGCCGCAAGCCAAGGGCGCACCGTTGATTCCGGTATCAGCCCTGAAGCAAAAGGGGCTGGACGATCTGATGCCGGCCGTCACCCGCCTGCACAAGGACTGGTCGGCCAAGATCAAGACCCGCGATCTGAATGACTGGCTGCAGGAAATGACCGCCCGGCACCCGCCGCCCGCTGTTCAGGGCCGCCGGATCAAGCCGCGCTACCTCTCGCAGACCAAATCGCGACCGCCGACCTTTGTCCTGATGTGTTCGCGCGCCGCAGACCTGCCGGAAAGCTATAAGCGCTATCTGGTCAACGGTATTCGCGAAGCATTTGACATGCCCGGCGTGCCGATCCGCCTGATCGTGAAAGCCGGCAAGAACCCGTATACAGACGGCGGGCGCGGCGGCAGCGGAAACTAGCTTTCGCTCGGGAAATCAACCCATTCGCCGTGACGCGTATTGGCCTCTGAAACCAGCGACATGACCAGCGGCACAAGCGCATCCGGTGTCGGAAGCGTGTCCTGATCTTCGCTCGGAAAGGCTTTCTTGCGCATCGCGGTGCGCATCGGGCCGGGATTGACCAGATTGATCCGCAAGTCCGATTTATTGTGTTCATCGGCCCAGGACGTGACCAGCGCATCCAGAGCCGCCTTGCTGGCTGCATAGGGTGCCCAGTAGGCGCGGCAGGATTTGGCCGCGCCCGAGGTCAGGAAAACAGCGCGCCCGGCCTCGGATTTGAGCAATAGGGGTTCAAAAGCGCGGATCAGGCGTGCCGGCGCGATCGCGTTAACGCCCATCACTTCATTCCAGATTTTCGCCGTGATCTGCGCGGCTGGCATCAATTCACCGAGTTGACCTGCTGCGGCAACCAGAATGTCGAGCCTGCCCCAACGCTCGGTAACAATTTCGGACAGGGTTTCAATACCCGCCGGATCCATCTGGTCGAGCGGCACAAGCGTGCAATTGCCGCCTTCGGCCTTGATCGCATCATCCAGATCTTCCAGACCGCCCTGGGTTCTCGCCGTGGCGATGACGTGGGCGCCTTCTCGCGCAAGGCCGAGGGCGATCGCGCGGCCAATCCCGCGGGAAGCGCCGGTCACCAGCGCAATTTTTTCATTCAACATCTGATTACTCATGCATCGACCAGCAGGGAAAGCTGTCGGTCCTTGTCGGAGGCGGCCCGCTCATGATCGGCAAGCCGGGTGGTGTATTCACCGGTGAAGTAGTGATCCGCCAGTTGCGGCGTGTCGGCATTGCGCGCTGCGCCGAGCACAGCCTGGTACAATCCGTCGACGGAGAGGAAGCCCAGACTGTCGGCTTTCAGGGCGCGGGCCATCTCGTCGCAGTTTTGCAAGGATGCCATCAACTCGTCGCGGCTGGGCATGTCGATGCCGTAGAAATCCGGAAATTTGATCGGCGGGCAGGCGGACCGGAAATGCACTTCCGTGGCGCCGGCATCGCGCATCATGTCGACGATTTTTCGCGATGTCGTGCCGCGCACAATGGAATCATCGACCAGCAGCACCCGCTTGCCCTTGATGACGGGCGGATTGGCGGAATGCTTGCGGCGCACGCCCAGATCACGCTTGGCCTGTGTCGGCTGGATAAAGGTCCGCCCCACATAGTGGCCACGAATAATACCCATTTCATAAGGCACACCGGCAGCCTGGGCATATCCGAGGGCGGCCGGCACACCGCTATCGGGCACCGGAATCACGACATCAACATCGGCCGGGGCATCACGAAACAGCTGGCGTCCCATTTCCTTGCGCGCTTCATAGACGCTGATACCGGCAATCATCGAATCCGGGCGGGCAAAATAAATATATTCAAAGGCACAAGGGCGCGCCGCCCGCACGGGCGCAAAGCGTTCCGAAACCGTGCCGGTCTCGTCAACGATGATGGCTTCACCCGGTTCGATATCGCGTACATATTTCGCACCGATCACGTCCAGCGCGCAGGTTTCCGAAGCGAGAATGGCAGCCCCGTCGAGATCACCCAATACCAGCGGGCGAATGCCATAGGGGTCGCGCGCGCCAATCAGCTTGCCATTGACCAGTGCCACCAGCGCAAACGCGCCTTCAATCTGCTTCAGGGCAGAAAGAAAACGGTTCGACGCGCTGGCGCGTTCGGAACGGGCCGCAATCTGGAGAATGACCTCGGTATCGCTGGTCGACTGGAAGATGGCGCCCGATGCCACCAATTCGTCGCGCAAGATTCGTGAATTGGTCAGATTGCCGTTATGGGCCACAGCAATCCCGCCGCCGCGCACATCGGCATAGAGCGGTTGAACATTGCGAATGACGGTCGCGCCTTGCGTGGAATAGCGCACATGACCGATTCCGACCGCGCCGGGCAGGCGATGATGGGTTTCACCATCGGCGAAATGCTCGCCCACCAGTCCCAGATGCCGTTCGGCATAAACCCGTGAACCGTCATGGGTGACGATGCCGCAGCTTTCCTGACCCCGGTGTTGAAGCGCGTGAAGGCCCAGCGCAATCAGCAAGGCTGACTGATCGGCACCGTGGACGGCAAACACGCCGCATTCTTCCCTCAAATGGTCCGAGACCGGATCATAGGGAAGGGGGGGAGCCGGAAATCTCATCCGTCATCATCCTCGCTGGCATTGCCGATTAATTCATTGAGCCGGTCGCGGTCACGTTCTTCATATGCCTCTTCGCCGGGCCGGGCCGGGCGCTCTGCGGGCGATATAGGATCAGTGCGGCCAATTTGCGAATCCCCGGGTGCAAGCGATTGCATCAATTGCGCAGATAAATTGACGAGCGGGTAGAGGCGGGCATCGGTAACCTGCCTTGGCGGTTGTCCCTGATTGGCCAGGCTGGCCACGATCAGCAGGAAACCAAGCGCCAGCAGCGCCCGCGCAATGCCGAAGAAAAATCCGAGCATGCGATCCAGAAATCCGACATCGTCGCCGCGTTTGACATTGGCCCGCATGGGGGCGGTGAGAAAACTGACCGCCATGAAAACCAGAAGGAAAACAATGGCGAGCGTTACAAGGTTGGCGATCCAGCCGGCAGGAACAAAATCATCCACCAAAGTCACGAAAAGGGGGCGGCTCCACAGCGCGGCAATGGCTGCAACGATGGACGCGGTCATCGACAGGGCTTCGCTGACGAAGCCGCGGACCAGAGCATGATAGGCCGACGCCCCGATCAGGAGAAGAATGGCGCCATCAATCGGGGTTAGGCCACCCATCACTCAATCCTCCAATTGCCAGGCACTGATCGTGGAAACGAGGTCGGCGACGCCGCGTAGTCCGCGCACATCGACAGGCGGATTACCCTCGCTGGCGGCCAGCGGGGCGAGGGCTTGTGAAAAACCGAGTTTCGCTGCTTCCTTCAAACGCGCCTCACTACGACCAACGGCCCGAATATCACCCGAAAGGCTCATCTCGCCAAATACCACAGCATCTTTCGGCAATGGCGCGTTGAGCGCAGACGAGACAATCGCCGCCGCGACAGCCACATCGGCTGCCGGTTCGCCGATTTTCAGGCCACCTGCGACGTTCAGATAAACGTCACGCCCGGCAAAGGAAAGCCCGCATCGCGCTTCCAGCACGGCCAATACCATCGACAGGCGTCCGGAATCCCAGCCGACAACGGTTCGGCGTGGTGTTCCGAGGGGAGATGCCGCGACCAGCGCCTGTATTTCGGTCAGGACAGGGCGCGTGCCTTCCATCCCCGCAAACACAGCCGCGCCGGGCGTATTGTCATCGCGATCATTGAGAAACAGGGCCGAGGGGTTTTCAACTTCCTGCAAGCCCGCCTCGCTCATTTCGAACACGCCGATCTCGTCGGTCGGACCGAAGCGATTTTTTACCGCTCTCAGGATACGGAACTGGTGTCCGCGCTCGCCTTCAAAATAAAGCACGGCATCAACCATGTGTTCGACGACGCGCGGTCCGGCAATCTGTCCGTCTTTGGTGACATGGCCAACCAGCACAACGGCGCAACCGGATTTCTTTGCAAATCGCACCAATTCCTGTGCGCAGGCGCGGACCTGGGCGACCGTGCCCGGCGCCGCCGCCAGCTGATCCGTCCACAACGTCTGGATGGAATCGATGATGGCAATTTGCGGCTTTTCGGATTTCAGACCGTCGAGAATATTTTCCAGACTGGTTTCTGCAGCGAGCGCGACCGGTGTATTGGCCAGCCCCAGCCGCCGGGCGCGGCGTCTGACCTGATCCACGGCTTCCTCGCCGGACAGATAAATTGTGCTCAGTCCGCGTTTGGCGTGATTGGCGACGGCCTGCAAAAGCAGCGTTGACTTTCCGATGCCTGGATCGCCGCCAACGAGCAGGGCGGAACCCGGCACGATGCCACCGCCGCACACCCGGTCAAATTCCGCAATTCCGCTTTCATGACGCGGCAATTCGGCGCCTTCGCCTTCCAGCGATACCAGTTCCAGCCGGCCGCGCCGGGTTGATTTTTTTGCCTTTGCCGCAGTGCCGAGCGGGGCAGACGAAACTTCTTCGGTCAGCGTGTTCCACGACCCGCAATCATCGCAACGCCCCGCCCATTTTGCATGAACGGACCCGCAGCTTTGACACACGAATTGGCTTTCGGCACGCGCCATAACGAATCATCCCGGAACAACACAGCACAGGATGCCGGTTATGGTGAGAAAGCCAAAGGCCGGCACGCAATTTTCTGCGGACAGTTTCCGGATGAGGGGGCGAGTCAGCTTTCTTCCAGCCTGAATGTATGCGGGATAACGGTTGGCTTACGATCCCGCGGTTCCAGAATCCGGAGCAGGCGCGCGAGGACGAATTTTGGCAGCCAGCCGATATTCGGCTTGCTCTCGATGCCTGATTTCAATCCGAAACGGTCGCGCAGCCATGCATTGGCCAGCACAGCATTGGCACGCAATTGCGCCGTGGGAGTCATGAATTCGATCGACAGCGACACATTCAGATCATCGCCATTATCGATCCGGTGCGGCGCGTTCTGGGGCCAGTGAACCATTTGTCCCGGCGCCATTCGATAACATTTACCGCCTGCGTCAAACTCTGGCAGGTAGGGAATTTCTTCTTCGGTCTTTTCGCTGACAACGCTTTCGAGCCCCGCCGCTTCAACGAAGGGTTCGGAGCGCGGATAGACCCAGACATTCTTGTGACCGCGAAGGTGAAGCAACATCACGCGCGGAACGTCCAGATGGTAGAAAACCCGTGCGCCGGGCGACGAAATCAGAAGGCCGAGATCGGTATTGAAGGGTCGAAATCCCGGGATCAGTTGTTTCAACTCGTCAAAGACACGATCATTGATGTCGGCCAGCGTAGGATCGCGGCGATGTGCGTCGCGCAGATTGAGCCATATACGACCGTCCTTAACCGCCTGAACCAGGCTGGCTCCGCTGATCGCACCCAGACGTCCGCATTCCCAGCTGTCGACCGTATCACCCATACGGTAAACGCCGATATGCTCGCGCGGATAGCGGTCCAGAAGCGCCGCCAGCCCGGCATCGGTAAACATTGGATCGCGATGAAGCGAATGGGTGTGTTGCGTGGGCGTCTGGCCGAATTTCTGGCAGGTTTCGCTATCAAACCCGGCCGGATCGAATACCGGGGTTGTCTCTACAAAATCACGCATAGGCCATATCCTTTGCGATTGGCTGTTCGGCCGGTTTGTGGAGATGAAGGAAGAAGAGCAGAGCCGCGAACCCGAATACAAATTCGGCGTATTCCTCAAACAATTCGTGTTGCAACAGAACGGCAGCTCCGATTGTCAGAATCAGGCCGTAGCGGCTGTCGCGTAACCATGTTCCGGCATCCCGCAACAGTTTCAACAAGATGAAATCAGACTGCGATGACGGACGCTGGATGAATCCGTAGGCGATCATGGAAAGCATCAGCGTCGCCCATCCGACAGCGGCATAAACGACGTCATAAATCCGCGGATCGACGAGATTGTGCAAATTGGTCTCGTTCTGGAGATTGACCGCAGCAAGCGCTTCCGGCGTCGTCCAGTGGAATATCCATTGGCCCCAGCTCATTTCTTCGCCCGCAATCACAAATGCCCCGATCGTGCAAAGCAGGAAAAACAGGCGTGCAAGACCGGCGAGGCGGCACGCCAGAACAAGGGAGATGCCGGCAATCCCGACAAGTGCGGCGACAATGCCGTATTCGGAGACGCCGAAATCGACCGCTTCGGAGCCAAACAGCCAGCCCAGCGGCTCCCCTGACTGGTTGTGCACGTAACTCAAGGCAGCACCGGCCGCGATCAATCCGCCGGCGACGGCCACGGGCGTGGCGCGCCAGGCGTTCCGCAGGCCATCCGTCGTCAGCCAGACGGCGCGCAACAGGATGAAACCGGCAAACAGTGCGGCGGCGGCAAATGAGGCCAGCGGGCCAATATGTTCAATTGAATCGAGCATGGTGCGAGTCCTAGGAACGAATGAGTGAATGGGCGGCATGGGCGACGCCGGTGAGCCGACCGGACAGCCCTGTTTCGCTGAGCAGGATTTGCTCCCAGCGGCGGGTGAGCTTGTTGATGACGCCCTGGCCCCGGGTCAGCCGAGGTTGCCAGCGCGTGCCTTCGGCATGGATAAAGCCTTCCGAAAGCGCGACCTCACCATTGGCAAATTCGGATTTGTAGGCGGCATCGGCCGGCCCGAGATCATAGCGTTGAAGTCCTGCATCGTTCAGGCTGGCCAATAAGCGCTGTACCAGTAGGTGCCCGGGGGAATAGGTCGCATAATCAGCGTCATATGCCGCAATCCAGGGGTGGAATATGCCATTCCAGCTGGGACCGAATTCGGCGGAAACCAATTGCTGGCCTGCGCGCAGCGTGACCAGACGGTTTTCAAGATCGCCGACCTCCGAATAGCGAAGATGATCGAGCATTTGGCGCGCCCAGGGCACATTCAGAACATCATGGCGTCCGGTGGCGGCAAATTGCGCCGATTTCCAGCTCAGCAATTGTTTGAATGCGTCATCGTCCGGATCATTGAACGATAAGCGAACATCGCCGACATCGCGTTCCAGTTTTCGTTCCAGGCGACGTAATTGTTTGGCGCGAGACGGTTTCCTGTCTTGTAGCAGGCTGGCGGTATCGCCCAGTGCGCTGTCGGCAAAAATCCCGATATGAAAGCCATTCGCGGCGTTCGCTGCATCGGTCACCATTGAAAAATGTCGATAGCCGCGCAGTCCTGCGCCTGACAGCAAGTCCTCCGTGCGGACGGCGCAGCCCGGCTCGGCGATCATGGCATGATAGTCGGAGAAGACCGACCCGATCGGGCGGGCGAGGCCAAATGGCCGTTTGTGGATCGGGAGAAAGGCTTTGCGTTGGCTAGAGTCTTCCGTAATCAGGATACGCACATCCGGACGTGACCGCGCAACCAGTAAAGCGAAATCCGGATGCAAAAGTGGCGAGGTGAAGGGCGCCCGGTCGAGCGCCGCAATCCATCGTGCACGGTCCTCGCGCGTCAGCTCGTTTGCCGGGATTGCGTCAACTTGATACACGTGGGGCGCTCCTGTCTTAACAACAGGTAAACACCGCAAGATCAGGACCGAATGGCCCGGACGCTATTGGGGTGTGCCGGAATAACGATCATCATTGACGCGATCGGAGAACTTCGTGCGCGCGCCATCAAAGGCGAGATCCACCGTGCCGATCGGGCCATGACGCTGCTTGCCGATGATAACTTCGGCCAGCCGTTCGATCTGACGGAATTCCTCTTCCCAGGCGAGATATTCCGGCGTGCCTTCATTCGGCTTTTCGCGTTCCTTGTAATAGGCCTCGCGATACACAAACATCACCACATCCGCGTCCTGCTCGATCGAGCCGGATTCCCGCAGATCGGAGAGTTGTGGTTTCTTGTCTTCGCGCTGTTCGACCTGACGCGAGAGCTGGGACAGGGCGATTACCGGAACGGACAATTCCTTGGCCAGCGCCTTGAGCGCCTGCGTGACTTCCGAGACTTCCTGAACTCGGCCCTGACTGGCTTTGTTTTCAGATGCGGTCACCAATTGCAGATAGTCGACGACGATAACGTCCAGCCCGTGCAGGCGTTTGAGGCGGCGCGCGCGGGCACACAAGGCGCCGATGGACAATCCACCTGTATCGTCGATGTAGAGCGGCAGACCTTGAATTTCGAGGACCGCATCGCGGATCTCCTCGTATTGGGCAGGATCAATATCACCGCGCCGGATCTGATAACCGGGAATTCCGGTATAATCGGCGATCAATCGGGTTGCGAGCTGTTCGGCGCTCATTTCCAGCGAGAAGAAACCCACTACGCCGCCTTCTTCTGTCTTCTTCGCGCCATCCGGCAGTGTCTGGTATTGATAGGCGCGGGCAATTGCAAAGGCGATATTGGTCGCAAGCGCGGTTTTGCCCATCGACGGGCGGCCGGCCAGAATGATGAGATCGGACGGGTGCAACCCACCCAGCTTGGCATCCATGGCTTTCAGCCCGGATGAAATACCTGACAGCCCGCCTTCGCGCTCATAGGCGGCGGCGGCCATTTCAACGGATTCGGTCAGCGCATCCTTGAAACTGACGAAACCTTTCTGGTTTCCGCCGGTCTCCGCAAGCTGGAACAGTTTACGTTCCGCGCTTTCGATCAGATTGCGGGCATGGGTTTCCGGCGTGGCCTCGGTGGCCTCATGGG
>BQJI01000080.1 GCA_021604625.1 Hyphobacterium sp.
AATTTTATCCGGTGTGGAAATGCTCTCCCGGACGTCTTCCAGGTAGATCATCTCATGATCTTCCAGGAGTTGGGATTCGAGCTCCTGCAGTCCACCAAGTTCAATGAATTTCCGGGCGGTGACGATTTTTGTCGCTTCGGCGGCCCGACAAGCCGCCTTGATCGCCCGGGCGCCTGCGGTGAAATTCAACATGGCAGGCGTGCGGCCATATGTATTCAACGCAAAAAAGGCGATGCCGGCACCTGCGCCGGTCGGCAGAAGCACAGCAACCTTTTCGCCGCGCTCTGTTAATCGGGTGAGGGCAGATCCGAGTCCGAAACTGGCACGAATAATTTCGTTGTAATCCAGCTTTCTGCCGTCCGCATCAATGATCACGACGGTCTTCCCACCCACCCTGTTTTTTGCTCTCATCATGGCTTGCAAAACGGTTTTGCGCGTGCGGGAAAGCCTGAAGGCCTCGCCTTCGATCTGGGGCCAGGATGATGGATCTGATGCAGGCGGATGATCACCATCGGTCGTCAGATCAGTATCGGGCACAATCACTGCCATATCTTCGCCCTCGGACGCATCATCCTCATCATTGGCGTCCATGGAGGAGGTTTCCGAGGTGTCAATGCTGTCGCCGTCTGTTTCGTCTGTGACAATAACAGGACGATCGTCCGCGGGTTTGCGGTCGCTCATGATGTTCTCCCCGTGATGCGCGTTCGTGCGCACTTTATTAGTTGACGTCGACGTTAGGGCTTAACGTCTTGCCTGAAAAGCCCGAAATTCTGTTCACAGCTTGAGCCGGGATACACCTCAACTGCAATTATTTATCGAAAAACGAAAAATAACTTTCATATCGAATTTCGATATGTTAAACCGATTCCGTCGCTGGGGAGCGAGCGTTGACCGACACCACGGTTGTCGCGAGTCTGGAGAATTCGGGCATGAAAAGTCTTCTTGCCGTGGGCATTGCTTCGAGCGCCCTCATCGTTTCTGGCTGCAGTAATAGCGTCCCCGCGAACATTCACATGGACCGCCATGACAGGAATCATTCCGGAAGCGGGCAATACCGCTACGATCAGGATGGCGATGTCAGCCATATCGGCAGCGACATGGAAGTGTCAGGACGAATTGGCGGTGACCTCTCGCTGATCGGATCCGATCTGGATGTAAACGCTGATATTGGTGGCGACATGTCGCTGGTCGGTTCTGACATCGATTTTGACGGCAGTGTGAGCGGCGAGGCCAATATTGCCGGAAGCGACATTCATTGGACTGGCCGGGCTCAGCGCGACATCGATATCGCCGGAAGTGATGTGAACTGGTCCGGAATGACCGAAGACTCCCTGTCGATTGCCGGTAGCGATGTGGTGATTGATGGTCGCGTAGGTCAAAACCTCGATGTTGCAGGAAGCGACATACATGTTTCGGCTGACAGTGAAATCGGCGGCAATGTTTCGATCGCCGGAAGTGATATCGAAATCGATGGCCAAATTTCTGGCAATACCGAACTGACCGGCAATCGGATCGACCTTGATGGTGAAATAGAAGGCCGCATGCTGGCCCGGGCTTACTCCACCCGCGGATGGGCCTGGACGGGCAGGGATGCGCGCTATCACACGGTCCACCTGAATGGTTCGATCGGCGAGGGCAGTGCCATTTGTGCGCGGTATGTCGTCATTTCAGATACCGCGAGCATTGCAGGAAACCTGATGATATTTGCCGACGAGCCACCGACGTTCGAAAGCAGGTTGTCGCCACAGAATGTGACGTTCGACGCAATCGCTGGCCGTGATTGCGACGACTTGTTGGATACCTATGACAACTAGTCCCAATTCGCACCCAAACGTTTCGCCGGGGGGCGGACGGAGAGAATAATGTTCAAGCAATCAATCTTCATTGCATTCGGTCTGGCCGCCGCTCTTTCGGGAGAGGCCTTTGCGCAGACTTTCGGCGGTCACGTCGAGTACGAGAACGTCAACCGCGTCGGCGATCTCGAAATTATTGCTGGTTCGGCGGAAGTCTCCGGCAACATTCAGGGCAGTCTCACCATTTACGCAGGCAGCGTTGAAGTCGATGCGGAAATCGGCGGAGACACCCATATTGCCGGCGGTAATGTTGAGGTTTCGGGTGTCACACGAGGTAATGCCGAAATCGGTGGTGGCTCGGTTGATATCGCCATGGACATCAACGGTAATGCGGATATTGGCGGCGGCTACGTCGAGTTTTCCGGTACGATTGGCGGGACGCTCGATGCGGCCGCAGGCCGGTTTGAATTTACCGACGAGAGTGTCGTGACCCGAAAGCTGGATATTCAGGGTCAGGAACTTTTCCTTCGAGGTTCATTTCTCGGTGGCGTTGATGCCTTTGCCGAGGACGTGGTGATTTCCGGCAGGTTCGTCGGTGATGTTCAGGTTGAAGCGCGCGAACTGACCGTGCTTCCGGGCGCCGTGATAGAAGGTCGCCTGATCTATGATGGCCCAAGCGAAGCGACAATCTCACCCGACGCTTCGATTACCGGCGGCGTGGAATACACCCAAAGGCATGTCGACCTGGATTGGGACCGGCATCATATAAACCCTCTGGATCTCGATCTCGACATCTTGCCTGCTACGCCCTTCTTCATCGGTGCGGGAATTGCATTTGATTTCCTGCTTGGACTGATCGCGCTTGTTATGATGCCACGCGGCGTGTCGCGCCTTTCGAGTAAATTCCGCCAGCGCCCTTTATTGTCGACGCTGGTTGGCCTTTTTCTCTTCCCGATGGGTTGGGTCATGTTGCTGGTTGCCGGAATTGTACTGCTGGCGATTACAATTGTCGGCATCATTCTTATTCCGTTCTGGATCACATTCGCGGTGCTGGTGCTCATGCTGGCTTACCCGCTCGGGGCAATCGCCGTCAGTGATTTCATCATCAACAGAACGGGACGCCGCAATCCAGGCTTTGGAATGCGTGTGCTCGGCCTGCTCGTGATACTACTGGTCGTGGCAGCGCTCTGGGTTGTGCCACCGTTGGCTGTGATCGCAGGTGTGATTCTGTCATGGATCGGACTTGGTGCTTGGGTCTTTGCAGCTTTCGGCCGCAAGGATGAAACTGGTTCAGGTGCGCCTGCCCAGACTAACGGTGATACGGCGGATGCCGCTATCTGATATCGGATTGCGGGCGGTGCTTGAAGCCGCCCGCATCTGACGTCATGTTGCACCCAAATGGCGACACTCATCGACTCTCTCTCGGGTGATCAAAAACCCAGGCATCCGGAAAAAGAACACCGGCCAGACAATCCTGTGCTGCGCAAGCCGGACTGGATCCGGGTGAGAGCGCCGGTTGGCGGCGATTACGCGGAAACCCGCAGCATAGTCAAAGACAATAATCTCGTTACGGTTTGTGAGGAAGCCGGCTGCCCGAATATCGGCGAATGCTGGACCCAGAAACACGCCACTTTCATGATCCTCGGCGACACATGCACCCGCGCCTGTGCCTTCTGCAATGTCAAAACAGGTCTGCCAGAAGCTGTCGACCACGACGAAGCCAATCGCATTGCCGACGCCGTTGTGAAGATGGAGTTGAAGCACGTTGTCATCACCTCGGTGGACCGCGATGATCTGGACGATGGCGGTGCGCAACATTTCGTCGATGTGATTCGGGCCATTCGTAACGCATCACCGCAGACAACAATCGAGATACTGACACCGGATTTTTTGCGGAAACAGGGCGCAACCGAACGCGTAATCGATGCGCAACCGGACGTTTTCAATCACAATCTTGAAACGGTTCCACGGCTGTATTTGTCCATTCGTCCCGGTGCGCGGTATTTTCATTCGCTACGCCTGTTGGAGAAAGTCAAAGACCGTGATCCGGCTCAATTTACGAAATCCGGCCTCATGGTTGGCCTTGGCGAAAGCAAGGAAGAAGTGATGCAGGTGATGGACGATATGCGTTCCGCCGGCATCGATTTCCTGACCATTGGTCAATATCTCCAACCGACACGCAAACACGCTGCAGTTCAGCGCTTTGTCGATCCGCAGGAATTCAAGGCCTATGAAACCATTGCCCGGGCCAAAGGATTCCTCATGGTGTCGGCCACGCCGTTGACCCGGTCCAGCTACCATGCCGGTGATGACTTCCAGCAGCTGCGGGCAGCACGTGATGCGGCTCTCGCCCGCGGATGATTACGCAGCATTCCGACAGATTGCGCGCCCGGCATTCGCCTGCGCAGATATTCGAACTTGTTTCGGATGTTGAGCGCTATCCGGAATTCATTCCCTATCTCGCAACCTTGCGGATCCTGTATCACGAACAATCAGGTGCAATGCGGACATTTGTGGCTGAAGCAATTGCCCGGTATAAATTTGTCCGCGAAAAATTTGTATCCCGCGTCACAACAAATGCTGACGATTTCTCGGTATCGGTTGAACTGGTCGAAGGCCCGTTTCATGTTCTCAAAAACACGTGGCAATTGTCGCCGCTGTCAGACGGGACAACCAGAATCAACTTCGATCTGGCCTTTCAATTCAACAATGTCGTTCTGGATGTCCTGTTTCGCGCCAACAAGCAGCGCGCTGTCAACGAGTTGATTGACCGGTTTGGCAAGGAGGCCGCCCGTCGCTATCCGCTTGTCGGTGAAAACGAATGGCCGGATTTAAGAACCCTGAAGACCTGACATCAGCAATGCAAGCGCCTGCCTGACCGCCGCTGTGCGCACAGCATCGCGGCCGATGTCCCCATAATTCTGTTCAAGGGTTTCGAGACGTCCGGATTTGGTGGCCAGACCGAACCAGACCAGCCCAGCCGGCTTGTGGTCACTGCCGCCGGGACCCGCAATGCCGGTCACGGCAATGCCAATATCGGCGCCTGAGGCAGAGAGAGCGCCAAGCGCCATTTCCCGTGCAACGCATTCAGACACAGCACCAAATTCAGCGATTGACTCCGGATCCACACCTAGATGATCGATTTTTGAGGCATTTGAATAGGTAATAAATCCGCGGTCAAATGCATCTGACGCACCTGGAATGTCGGTGATGACTGCGCCGATCCTCCCGCCCGTGCAGCTCTCAGCAGTCGCAATCGTCAGATTGTACTGAATGGCTGTCTGAACGATCCGTGTGGCCAGCGCTGCGATATCATCGGCACCCTCAATCATGACGCATAACCGTAACTATGGCCTGCGCCGCAATGCCTTCGCCGCGCCCTGTAAAACCGAGGCCTTCGGTCGTGGTCGCCTTTATATTGACCGATCGGGGCGGCAAATCCAGCAAGGCGCAAATGGTCGCCTTCATGGCCTCGCGATGGGGTCCGATTTTTGGTTCTTCACACACCAGCGTGATATCGGCATGCGTAATCCTTGCATTCTCTACGGCTACAAGACCGAGAGCATGCGCCACGAAGGCGGACGATTTAACGCCTTTCCATTGCGGATCTGAGGGCGGAAAATGCTGACCAATATCGCCCTGGCCAATAGCGCCAAGAATAGCGTCAGTCAGTGCGTGCAGGCCGACATCAGCATCAGAATGTCCGATCAGGGCCATATCACATGGTATGGGCACCCCGCACAAAAAAACACCATCGCCCGGCCCCAGACGATGAACATCATAGCCTGTGCCGCTGGCGCTGTAGGCCTTTGCCTCTGTTTCCATCATCGCAAAATCCTCGGCAAACGTCAGTTTGATATTGGCGAGATCACCTTCAACGATGTGCACCGGAATTCCAGCTTCGCGAAGGAGGCTGGCTTCATCGGCAGCCGCTCTGTCTGGTGGAATGGTTTCCAGACATTGCTTCAGCGTCTGAAAATCAAAGGCTTGCGGTGTTTGAACCCGAACAAGCTTTTCGCGGTCTAGCGCAGCATCCAACCCGACGGGTGAGCGGGTGAAGGTAGCATCTGTCACCGGCAATCCGGGTACGACGGCCGGAAATTTATCCAACCCGGTGCAGAGCCGGTCTACCAATTCAGCGCTGACGAAGGGGCGCGCACCATCATGCACGAGAACACGGTCGAATGCCTCCGCCGCCAGAGCATTGACGCCGTTTCGGACTGAACCCGTCCGGCTATCTTCACCAAAACAATAACCTACAACCATTTGATCAATCGATTGATCAAACAATTTCTGATCATCTGGGTGAATTGCGATCATGACCTGATCGATCTGCGAATGCGACAGAAAGGCCCGAATAGTTCGACGCAAGACCGGTTCACCATCGAGCAGTCGATATTGCTTTGGAATATCACCGCCTGCACGATGACCACGTCCGGCAGCAACGATCAGAGCAGCGGTCTTCGGGGATGGCACGATGGAGAAACGTCCTTGCTTGCGATTCAGCAACCCACTCTATAGGTTCCGGCAACTTTTTAGGCCAGTCAGGAACTGACGAGCATGATTTTAATTGGTCCACACCAGATCGACGCGCGCGCCATGTTGGCGCCGATGTCCGGCGTGACTGATTTGCCGTTCAGGGAGCAAGCCAGAGCCTTCGGTGCGAATCTGGTTGTGAGTGAAATGGTGGCCAGTGAGGAATTGGTTACCGGTGGCAAGCAGGCTTGGGAAAAGGCAGCGCTTGATGATGGAGCCGGCATCAAAATCCTGCAACTGGCCGGACGCGAGCCGAAATGGATGTTCGAGGCCGCCCGTATCGCACAAGGCGAGGGGGCAGACATCATCGACATCAATATGGGATGCCCGGCAAAACGGGTAACCAGCGGCCTCTCGGGGTCGGCATTGATGCGCAATCTTGACCATGCGATGAGCTTGATTGAAGCGACGCTCTCTGCGGTCAGCATCCCTTTAACCCTGAAAATGCGCCTGGGCTGGGATCACGATACGATCAATGCGCCGGAACTGGCCAATCGAGCCCAATGCGCCGGCGTCACAATGATCACGGTGCATGGCCGGACCCGTCAGCAATTCTACAAGGGAAAAGCGGACTGGTCCCGTGTCAGAGACGTGCGGTCAGCGATCAAGATCCCGTTGGTCGTAAATGGCGACATTTCTGATACATCCTCGGCGCAGGACGCGTTGCGGCAATCGGGCGCGGATCTGGTGATGATCGGCCGGGCTGCCGAGGGAAGCCCCTGGTTGATCGGAGAAGTCGATGCCGGTTTGCGCGAACAATCAGCATCGGTGCCGGTCTCGCGAAAGATAGAGGGGCTTCAAAAACAACTAGATCGCTCGCTATCTTTTTATGGTGACCACATTGGCCTCCGGATGATGCGAAAACATTTTTCTGCATTCGTACGAAATGAGTTTGACGGCAATGCCGAATTGCGCAGACAGCTTTGCCAGAACGATACTGCATTTGGCATTTTCGACGTATTGGAGCGCCTTAAAACCGGCAGCCGTCTCGCGGCCTGATCCATCTGTGTCCGTTCTGACACAAGGGCGTTGATTCTCGGCAACATCTCGGCAATTATCGCCGCAATGTCGGCTGATACCCATGATTTGCCCCCACCGGTTTTACCGGACGCCGCGAAATTGCCTCGCATAGCGATCGCAGCGCTATGGGCAGGCGTTGCCATCGCCACATCCATTACGGTTTTTACAGCGTTCATCCTGATTTTCGGCGACGATCAATCCTTTCCGGGGCGACGGAACCTTGTTTATCTGCTTCTTGCAAATCTAATCATTATTGGCGGTTTGGCCGGTTTGGTGGGCTTTCGCGTTTCGCGGCGTTTCGCGGGGCGGAAATACGGCGAGCCGGCACCGCGGCTCCATTTGCGGTTTATCGCCATGTTTTCACTGGCCGCCGCCGCACCGGCCATCCTGATGGCGCTTTTCCTTGGCGGTGTTCTGACACGCGGCGTGGAATACTGGTTTGGAGAACGCGTCAGTATCGTCGTTGAATCCGCGGCTGAAACAGCGCGGACGATTGTCGAGCAACAGGCCGATGAAGCCCTGAACGAAATTCAGTTGATGGCGTTTGATATCAGCCAGGCAGATCCCATTGCCGCGTTTTCAGCCGACACGGCGACCTATAATAGCTATTTCCGGCGTCAAGCCATTGTGCGCGGATTCCGTTCGGCCTATCTCGTTGACGGTGATGGAGCGGTTCTGTCGCGCGTCGAGGACGCGAACGCGCCGCCCTATACGCCACCGTCGGATCGCCTTTATGAGCTCGCGCGCGATGGTGATCTGGGCGTGTCCGACCCCGATCAGATTGCAGACGGAATTCCGGCATTACGGGCCTTGTTACTGCTGGCGGCCTATGACGATGCATTTTTGTACGTCACGCTGGATGTCGATTTGTCGCTCCTGCAACGCGCCCAATCAGCACTTGATGATTATCGGTCTGCGACCGAGAGCGAGGCTGAAACACGTCTGGTATTCATCCTCGTTTATCTGGAAACGGCAATATTGATCTTGCTGGGCGCAATCTGGTTGGCCTTGTCGGCGGCAACACGTGTTGTACGGCCCGTTTCCGGGCTGGTGCGTGCCGCCGAGGAAGTGCGGAGGGGGAATCTTGACACCAGAGTTGAGGTCAAACGCGAAGACGATGAGATTGCGACACTCGGACGGGCTTTCAATCGCATGACCCGTCAATTACGAGGCCAACGCCGCGAACTTGTCATGGCGCACACCCAGTCGGAACGCAGGCGAGCGTTTACCGAAGCCGTACTGTCAGGCGTAAGCGCGGGCGTTATCGGCCTTGATGATGATGATACAATCACTTTGGCCAATCGCCCGGCCTGCGATCTGCTGGGGCGGGCCGAAGCTGAACTCGTCGGCAAAAAGCTCGCAAACGTCTCACCGGAGCTGGAAAGCATCGCCATGCAGGCCCGGCAAAGGCCCGGCGAAATCGCGGCGACGCAAATTGAATTGTCCGAAGATGAGGAACGTCCGATCAGCCTCAACGTTCGGGCAGGGCTGGACGCGGATGCCGGTCTGATTTTGACATTTGACGATGTCAGCCGTCTGGTCGCCGCACAACGAAGCGCGGCCTGGCGCGATGTCGCGCGCCGTATTGCTCACGAAATAAAGAACCCGCTCACGCCGATCCAGCTCTCCGCCGAACGCCTCCAGCGCCGTTACCGCAAACAAGTGGCCGACGACGATGTCGAGACATTCGACCGATGTGTCTCAACGATTGTAAGGCAGGTAAGCGATATCGGGCGCATGGTGGATGAATTTTCATCATTTGCGCGAATGCCTCAGCCAAAGATTGAATCTGTGGAGCTGAAAGACCTGATCCGCAACGTCGTCTTCGCGCAGCGCGTCGCCAGCCCGGCGATCAGTATTGAATTTGACGAACCGGCCAATGATGTTTTTGCTGAATGTGACGACAGGTTGGCCGCCCAGGCTTTGACCAATATTGTCAAGAATGCCTCGGAAAGCGTCGCGACCCGGATGGAAAACGAAACCGCGAAAAATGCCATTGGCCAGATATCAGTTTCACTGATTGGTACCGATGGTTTCGCCGAAATAACGATCAGGGATAACGGTTTGGGTTGGCCACTCGCCAATCGCGAACGATTGACTGAGCCCTATATGACGACCCGGGAAAAAGGCACCGGCCTTGGCCTGGCGATCGTGAAACGGGTCATGGAAGATCACGGGGGACGCCTCGAACTCGACCAACCTCAAGACGGGATAGGCGCTGTCGTTCGAATGAAATTTCCACTTTCTGGCCGAACTGGCCCGAATATCGCTACACAATCAAAAAATGCTCAGGTGTGAGACATGGCCAACGACATTCTCATTGTAGATGACGAAGAAGACATTCGCGATCTG
>BQJI01000081.1 GCA_021604625.1 Hyphobacterium sp.
CGCTCGCGGTCGAACGCGCCGTCGCAATGGCAAAGCTGGCACCGGAAGACCCCTATTGCGGACTTGTCAGCGCCGACCACATCGCCAAATCCAAGCCGGATATCGCGCTCTACGAACCGCCCACATGGACCAGCGATGATCTGGCCGACCTTGCAAAAAAAGTTGAGGCCGCCGCCTGCGCGGTCGACGGTATCACGATGACCGAAACAGCGTTTGCGAGCACAGGGGAAACCGCGTCCGCGTCGGTTTCAACCAATGGCGTCGAACACACCGCCCGGCGGTCCAGCAACGGATATGGCGTCAGCGTCATCGCCGCCGCAGATGGCGCCATGGAACGTGATTATTCCATGACCAGCGCGCGGCGCGTATCGGACCTTCGATCTGTCGACGAGATCGGCGAAGAAGCCGGACAGCGCACGATCCGCCGCCTGAACCCGAAGCAGATGAAGTCCGGAAACCGGCCGGTGATTTTTGATCGCCGCGTTGCTGCCCGGTTGCTGGGATCGCTGGAAGGCGCAATCGCGGGACCGTCCATTGCGCGCGGCGTATCATTCCTCCGCGATAAAATGGGCAAGCAGGTTTTTGGCGACCACCTCAATATTGTCGATGACCCCCATCGGCCATGGGGCCTCGGCTCGCGGCCGGTCGACGGTGAAGGCATCGCAAATTCCAGACGCGCAATCATCGAAAAGGGTGTGTTGACAACCTGGTTGCTCAACTCGCCATCGGCACGTCAGCTTGGCCTGACCCCGAACGGGTTTTCCACCCGCTCACTCGGCGGCGCGCCCGGCGTATCGACCACCAATCTGCACATCGAGCCTGGTGCCAACACGCCGGAAGACCTGATTTCCAATATATCCGACGGATTGTTGATCACGGAGATGTTCAGCCCTTCCCAAAATCCAAATACCGGCGACTGGTCAGTCGGCGTTTCCGGTTTTTCCATTCTTTCCGGCGAGATTGCGCATGCGGTGAGTGAAATCACCGTGGCCGGGAATTTGCTCGACATTTTCGCGCGACTGGTTCCGGCCAGCGATTTGAAATTCTGGTCTTCGACCAATTCACCCAGCCTGCTGGTCGACGACCTCTCTGTCGGCGGCGCTTGAACGGGAAGGTAGACACATGAGCGACGAGCAATTGCTGCATCTGGTTATTGGTGGCGAACTCAAGGATCTCGGACCAACAGCCAACGAATTCAAGGACTTGTCGAAAGTCGAATTCGTCGGCGCATATCCGAATTACCAAGAGGCTCGCGGTGCATGGAAATCCGCCGCCCAGAAAACCGTCGACAATGCCCACATGCGGTATTTCATCATTCATGCGCACCGGTTGATGGACCCCCGAAATGACGGACACGGACACTAGATCATTGTCTGTCGAACGCCCCGACGAGAAACCGTCGGGCCGGTCTCTGATTGCACGTTTCTGGCGAGACCGGATATCACCGCTATGGCAGCTGGTCGTCGTCGCGATCATTTTGTCAGCGACGACCGCAGCTGCAGCGACCAGCTATGCCTTTATGGTGCGTTGGGTGTTTGGCATGCTCGAGCGACAGGATATGCGCGTTATATGGCTGGCGCCGCTCGTTATAATTCTGATTACCGCCATTCGTGGCGGTTCGCTTTATTTACAGACCGTGCAGACCAATCGGCTTGCCCTGCGGGTCATGCAGGATCTTCAGGAATCATTGTTCGCTCGCCTGATCCGTGCCGACTATGCACGTCTCGTCGCAGAGCCTGTCGGCTCGATTGTATCGCGTTTTACCAATGACATCACAATCCTTCGCGATCTGCTCGTGCGCGCCGCCAACAATCTCCTGCGCGATACGCTGACCATTTTCGGCGTGGTGATTGCCATGTTTGTCATAGACTGGATGCTCGCCCTGCTGGTTCTGGTTGTCTATCCGTTGGCCGCACTGCCGGTTATTCGTATTGGCAATATGCTGCGCGCAACGTCCAGCAAAGCGCAGACCCAGATGGGCGAGGTCACGAGTTTTCTGGAGGAAAGCTTCTCCGGCGCCCGAATGGTAAAAACTCATGGCCTGGAAGATCATGAGATTAAACGTTCACGATTTGCTTTTCTGCAACGTTTCCGTCTGGCTCTGTCTCTCGCTTCGTCCAAGGCCCGCGTTGACCCAATTCTTGAAGTCGTAGGCGGCGCAGCCTTCGCCGGGGTATTGGCTTTTGCCGGGTGGCGGATATCACGCGGTGCCATGTCTACCGCCGACGTTGTCGGCTTTATTACGGCCATTGGTGTCATGGCACCCGCCATTCGCGCTGTGGGTACGCTCGGTGCGGCCATCCAGGAGGGCGTGGCGGTTCTGCAGCGTATCTATGACGTGACCGATGAAACAGACGACGTTATCGAACGCCAAAATGCCAAACCTCTGACAGTGACGCGAGGCCGGTTGGAAATGGACAATGTCAGCTTTAAGTATGGGGAAGAGACGGCGGCGCTATCCAACGTCGATATCATCGCCGATGCTGCCAAGACCACCGCAATCGTCGGTGCTTCAGGATCGGGCAAGACAACACTTCTTAACCTCATCCCCCGCCTCTATGACCCATCCAAAGGGGCTGTGTTAATCGACGGTCAGAATATCAGAAAAGCGACGATCAAGTCCGTACGAAATGCGGTAGCACTGGTCAGTCAGGATGTCGTTCTGTTCAACGATACGATTGCCGCCAACATTGCGTTTGGTCGAATGGATGCCAGTCGGGCCGAGATAGAAGCCGCCGCAAAGGCCGCAGATGCGCACGATTTCATCATGGAAATTCCGGGTGGCTATGATGCATCGGTTGGACCACGCGGCGGGCAATTATCGGGTGGCCAGCGCCAACGCATCTCGATTGCCCGCGCCATTCTGGCCAACGCGCCCATTCTGCTCCTTGATGAAGCAACCAGCGCACTGGATGCAGAGGCCGAGGAGCGCGTGCAGTCTGCTCTGAAGCGTTTGTCCGAAGGTCGCACCACCATCGTCATTGCTCACCGGTTAGCCACCGTGCGTGATGCGGATTGTATTTATGTGATGGAAAATGGCCGGGTGGCGGAAACCGGAAAACATGATGAATTGCTGGAACTGGACGGGATTTATGCCCGTCTATCCAGACTTCAGTTTTCAAGCTGATTATTCACGCCGCAAGACTTTCTCGGTCAGAAAACTGCCCCACCAGCTGGCCATGAAACCATCATGGACGGCTTGTCGGTCATAACGCGTGCGGACCCATTCCAGAAAATCAATTGGCTCGGCCTCGTTTGCCAAGCGGTATTGCTCGAAGAAATAATCAAGCATCCCCGTCTTACCCTCTTTCACATGAAGGTATTTGAACGACAAATGCTGAACCGCCTCTTCAAAAGGCCGTTTCTGGTGCAGCAGCATATACATCACCGCAACGATACCGGCGCGGTCTGCCCCGGATTTGCAATGCATCATCGCAGGATATTCGATCGAATTGAAAACTTCGATCAGATGTTCGATCCGTTCGATATAGGGCGCTTCACGGGACCCCCATGGTAAATCATGAATTGCCAGTCCCAGCTTGTCGCAGGCTTCATGCTCCAGATCGTAATAGGATCGCCCCGGCTGCGTACCGCGTAGGTTCAAAATCGTCTTGAAGCCTTGTTCTTTAAGCCATGCCAGACGGTTTGGCGACGGCTGGTTGGCCCGCCACATTCCCGCCTCACCCACGGGGTGCATGTTGTGAAATTGAAGCCGAAGGACGCCGTGATCCCGCCACAGATAATGGCTCCATGCCTTTTGGCGGTCTCTCGGGTCGGACAAATCATAACTCATTCGCATCCCTTTAAGCGGCCATTCGGCGGCGGGCAACCGCGAGAGATGCTTGACGACCGCGCCATTCAACGCAAGCAAAGAGGCAAATGTTCCGAAAGCTCACTGCCTCCAGCGCATTTCAGCGCGTCGTTTCGTGGATACTTGCGAAATACATGCAATTTTGTGCCGCGACCAAGCGATGGGAAAGACGGGGCATTGAACATCGCGACGCGTGCACCCGGACCGGTGAAGGCATGGTTGCCGCATTCTGGCATTCACGCCTTACGCTCAGCTTCATGGGCTGGGATCGCCGGGCCGCTCAAACGCCAACCATGCTGATTTCCCGATCGCGTGAGGGAGATCTGATCGCTCATTTTGCCCGAAATCTCAAAATTGGTGTGGTCAGGGGATCATCCCGAAATTCACGCAAATCCAAGCAGAAAGGCGGGGTGAAGGCCCTGCGGGACATGCAGCGCGCCATCGAGAACGGCGCATGCGTTGGGCTGACCGTCGATGGGCCACGCGGCCCGCGCCAACGCGCCAGCATGGGGGTCATTCAATTAGCGAAAATGACCGGTAAGCCGATTATGATTTATTCGCTTTCCGTTTCCAACAAAAAGATTTTCAACTCATGGGACCGGTTCATCATTCCTTTTCCGTTCGGCAAGGGCGTCCTGATCTGGAAAGAGCCGCTTTTCGTGAAGGAAAACGCTTCCGAATCTGAAATGGAGGCCGCGCGGTTGGAACTGGAATGCCGCTTGAATGAAGCCACCCGCGAAGCCGACGAAGCGATCGGTGGTCCCGTCATACTCCCCGCTACCGCCCGGCAAACATCGCAACCGGGGCCCAAAGCGTGAGCCTCCCTCTGGATTTGCAGCTCTATCACTGGGCAACCCGATTATCTGCCCCGCTGACAGCCTGGATTCTGGGCCACCGGGCAAAGAAGGGGAAGGAAGATCCTGACCGGTTGAACGAACGGTTGGGACGCGCTGGTGAAGACCGGCCCACCGGCACTTTGGTCTGGTTGCATGCTGCCAGCGTCGGTGAATCGCTTCTCGCACTGGAGCTTGTTCACCGCCTGTCGAAAATCAGCGACAGCCACTTCCTGGTGACAACCGGCACCACAACATCGGCCAGATTGATGGCGGCACGCCTGCCGACTCACGCACGACATCAATACATACCCATCGACCGCCCGGCTTGCGTTCGACGGTTTCTGGATCAATGGACGCCGGATATCGCCATTTTTCTCGAATCCGAATTATGGCCGAACTTGTTGCTGGAAATAAAAGCACGCCGAATTCCGGCGGTACTCGCCAATGCTCGGATGAATTCAAAATCCCTGCGAAGCTGGGGAAGGCGCCGTCAGGCCTTCGCGTGTCTACTGGATACGTTTCATTGGATCGGAGCCGCCGACGACCGAACAGCACGGGGTATATCCGAGCTCACTGGTCGACAAATCGACACGATTGGAAACCTCAAGCTCCAGATCAAACCCGCCCCCGTCGATTCCGACAAACTGGAAGCTATCCGCACAAGTCTTGAAAGTCGCCCGGTCTGGCTGGCGGCCAGCACCCATGACGGCGAGGACGAAATTATTCTGGCCGCTCACAAAATGTGGTTGCAGCAAAATCCCGGTGGCCTTTTGATTCTCGTGCCGCGACACCCCGAACGCGCAGATGATATCGAACACTTGATCCGCTCAGAAGGGTTCATGAAATGCCGGCGATCTCAAGGGGAGTTTCCGGACGGCGCGGTGCACGTTTGGCTAGCGGACACTTTGGGCGAGCTGCCGCTCTGGTTTGCTTCAACAAAATGGACGTTTATCGGTGGAAGTCTGGTTGAGAATATTGGCGGGCACAATCCGGTGGAAGCCACACAAAATGGTTGTAGCGTCATGACGGGCCCATTTACGGCGAGTTTCGACGAGGTGTTTGCTGCTTACACGAACCATAACGGCGTTTTGCAGGCTTCCAATGCCCGCGAGATCGCGGATGCCCTTGCAACGGATGCCGCCCCCTGTCTGATAAACGCACAAGTGGCGCTCGCCAATTTGACAGGCGAGGCCATGACGGAAACGCTTGCCGCAATCACCGACCTCTTGCCTGCAGAGCGAATATGAAACCGCCGCAATTCTGGTACCACCCACCTGCCACCGTCATTGACAAGATGATGTCGCAGCTGACGATTCCGATGGCTGCCCTCTATGAGGCCTCTGTCGCGCGCCGGTTAAAAAAAACCAAACCCGTCCGTGTGGACGCCGCGGTCATATGTGTGGGCAATCTGACCATGGGTGGGACCGGAAAGACGCCGGTGACAATGGCACTTTTGCAAACGCTCAAAGACATGGGCATGAATGCAAAGGCATTGAGCCGGGGTTATGGAGGCTCCGAAAAAGGGCCTGTCCGCGTCGATGTATCAAATCACACGGCGAGCGACGTGGGCGATGAACCACTTCTACTCGCTCGCTCCAGCCCGGTCTGGGTCAGCACCGATCGTGTCGACGGCGCCCGCGCCGCAATCCGCAATTCCGCCCAGGCCATCGTCATGGATGATGGCCACCAGAACCCACATCTTGAAAAAGATTTATCCCTGGTCGTGATCGATGCGGAAGCTGGCTGGGGGAATGGCCGGGTTTTCCCCGCAGGCCCGTTGCGCGAGAACATGAAGGCCGGCCTGGAACGCGCGGATGCCGTCATTCTGATGTTGCCCGACGAAAATTATGATCCCGATCTGCAGACGATGGGACTAGATCGGCTCGAAATCCCCATCCTCAAGGCGTGGCTTGAACCTCTGGAGGCGCCGCCAGCTGGAAGTCTGGTGGCGTTTGCAGGTATTGGTCGCCCGAAAAAATTTTTCAACGCACTGACCCAGGCAGGCGCATCTCTCGTTGAAACAAAATCCTTTTCCGATCATCACACCTATTCCGCGGGCGACCTTCGCGCCTTGCATGCGACAGCCGACGCCCGCAACGCCGCTTTGATCACCACGGAAAAGGACCTGGTTCGCATTCCCGTCGCGCAACGCGAGCGCATATCGGTATGGCCGGTTCGCGTGCAATTCAGTGAACCTGCACGTATTCGCGCCCTGCTTGAATCGGCATTGGACCTTGCTGCAGAGCAACGCTAAACCGAACCCATGACAGTAGGCTTTCTCCAGAATATCGGATGGCGTGCAGAGGCGCTGGCCTGGGACAGCTTCCAGCTGAGCCTGCAATCAATGGGACTGGAACGGGCTTCCGCGTTCGGTAGCGCCGTTCTGCGCCGAATTGGGCCCATGACATCGGTTCAAAAAGTTGCGCGAATCAATATGCAGCGGTGTTTTCCAGATGCATCGAAGCCGGAAATTGACCGCTTGCTGGACAGGATGTGGGATAATTTTGGACGTCTGGTTGGCGAAAATCCGAATATGCGCCACTACCGTCCGGAAGTTTATGATCAACGAGGCGAAATTTCAGGTGAGGACATCGTTCTGGATCTGGAAAAACAGGGCCAGCCCTATGTGCTGGTGGCCGGGCATTTCGCGAATTGGGAAGTCATGGGTGCTGCCATCGCGAAGCTCGATCTCAATTGCAACATCACCTATCGACACGCCAACAATCCGCTCGTCGATCAACGTATTCTGGCGTCTCGCCATGCCTATGGTATCAAGCTGCTAACGGCGAAAGGCGGCGTTGGCGCAAAACAATTATTGTCAAATCTGAAAAAAGGCGTGTCCGTCGCGCTGATGAATGATCAAAAAATGAATGACGGGATTGCGGCACCGTTTTTCGGCCACGATGCCATGACCGCATCCGGGCCGGCCAAGATGGCGATGCGCTTCGGCGCACCCATCGTGCCCATCGGCGTGAGGCGATTAGGTGGGACACGATTCCGTGTGACGTTTTACGATCCCGTTCCGCACTCGACACTGGACGATAAAACCGCAGCCCTTCTTGAAACCGTGACGCGGATCAATCAGTGGGTCGAGGCGCGCATTATTGAAGCCCCGGAACAATGGTTCTGGGTGCATCGCCGGTGGGATAAATCGATCTATCGCAAGGATGCCGGCTCAAGTTCAAGCACAAGTGCCGGATCAATATAGCGGTTTCGCCATTTGATCCGCCAATCGAGATGCGCGCCTGTCGCCCGTCCGCCTGATCCGATTTCGCCGATCTGCTGGCCGCGCGCAACGATGTCGCCAACCTCAACCTGAACAGCGCCCAGATGCAGGAATGCGCTGGTAAATCCCTGTCCGTGGTCAATGAAGATCAACCCGCCTTCATAATACATATCCGCGTCTGCAAGCGTCACGATGCCCGCGGCGGGCGCGAGAACTGGACTGCCCGCGCTATTGGCATAGTCCAGTCCGTAATGCGGTCGTCGGGGTTCGCCATTATAGACCCGTTGCGAGCCGTAAACGCCGGAAATAATGCCTTCGGCGGGCGGTAAGAAGCCTTCGGCAAAGCCCGCACCTTCCCATCGGCTGGTATAGGCGGCCGCTTTCATACGCGATTGCGCACGAATGAGCACAAGGGCATCTTCAGGGGGATTCACCGTGCGCGGCGGCACACCGTCCACACGTTGAATGTCATATTCCCGCTGTTCAATCTCGTGAGTCTGGCTGAGCGATTCGCCGGACGGCAATTGCGCTGTAAGCGTCATTTCCGCATCGGCATCGCGATTGATCCCGAGGATCAGCCAGCCATCTGCATCAGCCACGGCTGATTGATCTCCGAATGAAACCGTCGTACCCGGCGCGCTGCGGCAGATAATGGCGGCACCTTCAACAAACGAACCGGTGCAGTCAAAACCCGTTTCGGAAATTTGCGCTGCTTCCGTCGCTTCCGGAAATTCGGCGTCCGCCGATAGCACGTCGGCAATCGGATCGCTGCTCTGCACCAGAAGCGTGGCCAGCGTTGCAAGGATAATCATCGTCCAGGCTCCTCACGACTTTCTTTCCATCGCCGGGCCGACATATACCCGTCCTTGTAGGCTTCCTGAAATTCGGCGCTCCAGTAGCGTAAGTCCTGCAGCGGAATTTCCTCGTCACTGACCGCGCACCGCACATAGCTGCCCGGCTTCAGAATCATGAAATCCGAATCGCCAAATTCGAGTACAGCCTCGCCTGTGACGTCCTTGTTGAATGGGGTCGATATCATGATCGCAATCCTAGCATATCTGTTTCAGCCTAGAACAGTTTACCCTGTGTTTCAGAGTATGAATCCTGTGCCTTGCGGGATTTGGGCCGAACAGGGCCGGGTTTCCCGTCGATAATGGCCGTTTTTTGTGTGTCGCTCATTTCAATTGAGATTTGCTGACCGGATTTAAGGTCACCCGCCGCGCGCACCAGTTCACCATTTGCCGTCCGTATCAGGGCAAATCCACGTTTCAAAACCGAATGATGCCCCAGCAAGGCGTGTCGGCCGACGATAGCCGCCAGATCGCGCGTTTTACGTTGCAACGCCCGTTCACCGGCTATGGTGAGCCGCGGTGTGAGCTTGTTCAATTGAAGTTGCGACAAGGCGGTAACGCGACGCGGGCTCGCACGCCCCAGTCGCAGGGTCATGGACGCCAGTCGTTCGCGACCAGACCGCGACAATCGTGACAGGCTGCTGGTCAAACGCGCTTGCGCACCTGACAATTTTTCCAATTTTGCCCGAATATCCCGTTTCAGGGATTCGGGCCGGATTCCGGTCGCCGCAAGATCAAGTCTTTGCCGCATCGGCCCCAGTAGGGCCTGGGGTGACGGAAATACCCGTGTGGTTGCCCGCATTGCAGATTGGCGACGTTCAATCAGTCGCAGCAAACTACGCGAAAGACGCGTCGCTTCGCTTTTGATGCTCTGCATCAACTCCGACCTTACCGGGACGGCTATTTCAGCAGCCCCCGTAGGCG
>BQJI01000082.1 GCA_021604625.1 Hyphobacterium sp.
GGACGATGATCACGCCTTCACCTTCCGGATTCTCGAAAGACGCTAAGAGGGACGCGCAGCGCACCCGTTCCGCTTGAATCTGCGGGCAAAGGCGTCCACATACACGCCCGAGACTTTTAATAGCTGAGGAAAGCGCCTTCATGGCTGGAAATGACAATCAAGGTGGCGGCGGCCCGTGGGGCTCCGGCGGCAATGGCAATAGAGACCAGAATCCGTGGGGACAGAATGGCGGTGGCGGCGGTGGTCGCGGCGGTCAGGAACCCCCTGATCTCGACGAACTCGTCGCGAAACTTCAGGACGGTCTGCGCGGCATGTTTGGCGGCGGCGGGTCCAATGGCTCCGGCGGCAAGTCCGCAGGCGGCTCGGGTAAGGGCGGCGGTATTTTTGGCGCCATCCTGATCGCGGTTGCCATTGGTTTCGGTGTGATCATCTGGCCGGGACAGGCCGTTTATCAGGTCCAGCCGGCCGAGGTCGGCGTGGTTATGCGCTTTGGCGAATATACCCGCACCGCACCTCCGGGTCTGAATCTGAAATTGCCGTGGCCGATTGAAACCGTTGAAATGCCGAACGTCACCGAGACGCGCACTATTTCCATCGGCGAAAATAATCTCGGCCAGAGCCAGATGCTCACGCGTGACGAGAATATCGTCGACATCGCTTTTGAAGTGCAGTGGCGTGTGGATACGGCAAATATTGATGATTTCGTCTTCAATGTTCGCAATCCTGAAGAGGCCGTGTCCCGTGTCGCCGAAAGCGCCATGCGCGAAGTTGTCGGCACCTCGGAACTGGTTCCGATCATCACCACGGCACGTGCCGAAGTCTCGCAGCGCACCCGCGAAGTGATGCAGGAAACGCTGGATGAATATGAAGCCGGCATCCAGATCCTTCAGGTCAACCTGGAACGGTCCCAGGCACCGCAATCAGTGATTGACGCCTTCCGCGACGTCGACTCGGCGGCTCAGGATGCCGAGCGGGCGCGCCTGAATGCAACCGCTCACGCCAACCGCGTCATACCGGAAGCGCGTGGTCGGGCGGCGGAACTTCGCCAACAGGCGCAAGGTTATCGCGACTCTGTGATTGCCGAAGCGCAGGGTGATGCCGACCGGTTTGTGGCGATCTACGAAGAATATGCACTCGCACCCGATGTCACGCGACGCCGCATGTATCTGGAAACCATGGAACAAGTGCTGGGCGGCTCCGAGCTGATCATTCTGGACGAGCAGGGCGGTGCTGTGCCGTATCTGCCGCTGGATCAGCTGGGTCGCAATCGTACGCAGGGAGGTCAGTAATGGGCCGTCTATTCTCAACATTGATCATCGTGATCGGCGTGCTCGGCGCAATCGTTCTGTCACAGAGCCTCTACACCGTCAGCGAGCGTCAAAGCGCGCTGGTCCTGCAATTCGGTAATCCGGTGGGCGTTGTAAATGAAATGGGTGCCGACAATGCCGGCCTGCATTTCAAGATGCCGTTCATCACCCAGGTCATCTATTTCGACAAACGAAATATCGAATTCGATATGGAACCTGAAGAAATCCAGGCTGCCGATCAGGAGCGGCTCGTCGTTGACGCCTTCCTGCGGTACCGGATTTCCAACCCGCTGCGCTTCTATCAGACCGTTCGCGACGAACAGGGTGTCCGCGGCCGCCTGCGGTCGGTCATGAATGACAGCCTGCGTGGTGTTATCGCCTCGATCCCGTCTCAGGATGTGATTTCAGGACAGCGGTCAGAATTGATGGACCGCGTTCAGGAAGCGGTTGAATCGCAAGTCCGCACTCAGGATCTTGGCATCGACGTGATTGATGTTCGTATTCTGCGCGCTGACCTGCCGCCGACAATTGCCGAGCGGGTGTTCCAGCGTATGCGGTCGGAGCGGGAGCAGGAAGCTGCCGGTATCCGGGCGCAGGGTGATCAGGCCGCACAGGAAATCCGTGCAGAAGCTGATCGTGATGCCCGGATTATTGTCGCCGAAGCCCGCGCCGATGCACAGCGTCTTCGCGGTGAAGGTGATGGTCGCCGGAATGCGATTTATGCCGAAGCCTATAACCGGGATCAGGAATTCTTCTCCTTCTACCGGTCGATGCTGGCCTATGAAAACGCCATTCAATCGGGCACACCCATCGTCATTCCGCCAAACTCCGAATTCTTCGAGTATTTCGGCCGTGAGTCGGGCGACAACTAGGGTGCAGTCATGCTGATCTACATCCTTTTGGGTGTGGGGCTGGCTCTGGCGGTGGAAGGCTTCGTTTACGCCGCCGCACCCGGTGCCATGAAACGCATGATGGCGGAAATACAAAACAGCCCGGACGGAGCCTTGCGCCTCGCCGGGCTGTTCGCATTGGCGGTTGGCGTGGCCATTGTGGCGCTGGCGCGTCAGTTGGGCGGAGCCTGAAATCGCGCCCAAAATATTGACGAATTCGTCATCCACCTTGCCCTTCCAACAGCTTCGCGGCATGACTGGCCGCAATTGATTGACTGGAGAGTTTGATGCGCGTTCTGGCGGCTTTGATTGTTCTTGTTCTGGCTGGCAGTTCCGCGCTCGCACAGCGTTTTCCGTCGGAGGGCTTCGCCGATCTCAATGACCGCCTGTCACCGGCCGTGGTCAACGTCTCGACGGCGCAGCGCCTGGGCGATGACAATGGCAATCTCCCGGACTTTCCCGAAGGCTCACCTCTGGAGCGGTTCAACGAGTTTTTCGGCGACGCGCCGCGCATCGCCAACTCGCTCGGCTCCGGCTTTATCATTGATCCGTCCGGTATCGTGGTGACGAATAATCACGTCATCGAGGATGCCGACGAAATCGAGGTAACGCTGGTGGACGGTCGCACCTTGCCGACGACATTGATCGGCCGCGATCCGGTGACCGATCTGGCCGTACTTCAAATCCAGTCCGGTGACGAAGACTTTCCCTATGTCGCGTTCGGCGATTCAGACACGGCGCGCGTCGGCGACTGGGCCATCGCCATCGGCAATCCGTTCGGCTTTGGCGGAACGCTGACAGTCGGAGTCGTTTCCGCACGTGGCCGCGATGTCGGCGGTCGATATGATGATTACATTCAATCGGATGTGGCGATCAATACCGGCAATTCCGGCGGCCCGTTATTCAATCTCGATGGTGATGTCATTGGCATTAACACGCTGATTTATTCGCCCACCGGGGCGAGTGTCGGCATCAGTTTTTCCATTCCATCGGCGATTGCCGAACGCGTCGTCGGTCAATTGATCGAATATGGCGAGACCCGGCGCGGTTGGCTCGGGCTCAGCGTTCGCCGCGTCGATTCAGACATGGCTGAAAGTCTGGGGCTGTCGGCCCCGCGCGGCGCGTATATTTCACGGATCGAAGAAGCCGGACCCGCTGATCGCGCCGGACTGGAGCAGGGCGATCTGGTCCTGCGATATGACGGATATGATATTGCCGATGACCGGATGTTCTCGCGCCTGGTCGCCGAAACCGAGGCCGGTCAAAGCGTGCCGATCGATGTTCAGCGGCGCGGAAACCCACTGACCATTCGCGCCACGGTCGAGCAATTGACCGAGGAGCGCCCGGACAGTGTCGCACTGCCGACCGAAACGGCTTCTGAAACGGTCGAGAATGAAATGTTCGGCCTGACGCTGGCGGAACTCGATCCTGCTTCGCGGCGCCGTTTCCGGGTGCATCCGGACGCTGAAGGCGTGCTGATTATCGCTGTCGATCCGCTCAGTGATGCGGCGGGCAAGGCGCGCGCCGGCGATGTCATTGAAGAGCTGGCGTATTCGCGTGTGGAAACCATTGCCGACCTCATCGAGGTCGCAGATGGATTTGACGCTGGACAAGCTGTCCTGTTCCAGTTGAACCGCGGCGGCCAGTACGTGCTTCAATCCATCCGCAAGTGAGCGCAAACTCGCCACCCGTCATCCTGCTGGCGGGGCCGACGGCCTCCGGAAAAACCGGACTGTCAATTCGCATCGCAGAGGCTTTGAACGGCGAAATCATCAATGCCGATTCCATGCAGGTCTATTCAGACCTGCGTATCCTGTCCGCACGCCCGTCGGATGCGGAACAGGCGGGTATACCCCATCATCTTTTTGGTGTGCTCGACGCCAGCCAGCGTGCCTCTGTCGGCTGGTGGGCCGCGGCGGCGCTTGAACACATCCAGAGCATAAGGGCACGCAATAAGCGCCCGGTTCTGGTGGGCGGTACCGGGCTCTATTTCAGCGCATTGGTGAAAGGCCTGGCCGCCATGCCGGAAATCTCGGCCCGAACCCGACAATCGGTGGAGGAGATCGCCGCGCAAGGTCTGGACGCGCTGCGTGAGCAGGCGATGGCGTGCGATCCGGTGGCAACGGAACGCATCAAGCCAGCTGACCGGCAGCGCATGATGCGGGTTGTTGAAATCGGTTTGGAAACCGGCAAGGCAATTTCCGTTTTTCAGGCGGACACCCGCCCCATATTGTCGCCGGATGACTGGACCGGCGTTGTGATCGAACCCGACCGGTCCGCGCTTTACGCCCGTATTGAAGACAGGTTCGACCAGATGCTGGAGGCCGGCGCCCTCAATGAGGCAGCAAGATTGGCCGCGCGCGATCTGGATCCCATGTTGCCCGCCATGAAGGCCCTGGGTGTTCCGCCGCTGATCGCGGTACACAAGGGCGAGCTGAAACTGGAAGACGCGGTCCGGCAGGCCAAGCAGGACTCGCGGCGTTATGCCAAGCGACAAATGACCTGGCTCAGAAACCAGATGCCGGATTGGCAGCGCGTCAGATTTCAGGATGGACAGATTTGTGACGAAGAGTTGATTTCCGGATTGCGGGTCTCCGGCGAATAGTTCGTCCGTTCTACGATGGAGTTATCGATGTCGTTTTCACTTATTTCCGCCAGCGTGCTGGCCGTGTCGCTGATGCAGAATGCCGATCAGGTCGTTGACGGCGCGATGCAGGCTGACCGCGATTTTGCTGCCTATGCGGCGGAACATGGTATCGCCGAAGGTTTCCGGTATTATGCGGCCGATGATGCGCGGCTGATTCAACCCGATATCGACGACATTGTGGGTCCGGATGCTATTCAGGCCTCGCGACAGGGCGCAAGCGGCATGCTGCACTGGGAGCCTCGCGGTGGCTATGCCGGCGAGGCCGGTGATTTCGCTGTGACCTATGGTGACTGGAGCTATCACGCAGATGGCAATCGCGAGACTGCGCCGGTGGCAACAGGTAATTATGTTTCCGTCTGGCGGTTGCAAGATGAGGGGTGGCGATATGTGCTCGACACCGGCGTCAGCAATTCACCGCCTGCCGACGCGCCTGCCGCTGAATAGCTTCGCTTGCTTGCCACCCGGCGCGATTCGACTAGATTTGCCGGATCGCATCACAATCGGGGGCAGAAATCGTATGGCATTCAAGCCAGTCAAGGATAGACCATACGGTGATCCGAAATCCGTCGTGGCCGCCATGTTCGAAGAAGCAGGCGGCGTACCGACCGTGATGGAATTGCTCGAATTGTCACGTACCCGGGTTTACGCGCTCGCCGACCCAGATGCGACCAACGAGATATCATATGCGCGGATTGCCAAATTGACGGAAACCACCGGCGCAACATCCGCGGCAAAAGACCTTGCCTATCTGGCCGGAGGCATATTCATGCCGCTGGACAAGTCCGATGATGACAACTGGTTGTCGCTGGCGGGTGAAGCGAGCCGCAAACATGCGCGCAACATCACGGCGCTGATGGATTCTCTGAGCGAAACCGAACGCTCGCCGGGCGAGATTGATGATCAGGAAGCCCGTGAAATCCTGAAAGTGCTCGACCAGCAACTCGCTGTGCTGGCACGCCAGCGGTCGAAATTGGCTCGAATTGCGGCCGGCGAGCCCGATCCGTCCGCTCGCCCGCGCGGCGATTAAGATTGATTGACTTATCCAGCGTGATAAGCGGAGCCCAATTCAGATCGGTCCCGAACGGAATATGAAGCAGTTCATCAATTTCATTCTGAACATGGACGCGCGGGCGCAGCGCGCCGTTATGGTATCGGTCGCCCTTCTGGGTTCGGTCGCCATGGTGTTTGTGTTCGGGCGGCTTTTTCTGGATGCGGGTGCAGATGAGCTGGGCGACGTTTTCGAGCTTGCCGCCAGCCAGTGGTACGCGCTGCCACTGACCATCATCATCTATATCGTGATGTCGTTTTTCGGTGCGCCGCAATTTGTGCTTATGGCGGCCACCATGCTGGCATTCGGACCGATGTATGGTTTCGCCTATGCCTGGATAGCCACGGCATGTTCGGCATCTGTCAATTTCTGGATGGGCCGCAGTTTCGGTGCGCGCTTGCTGGAACGTTTTGGCGGCGACTGGATGAATCGTGCCGCGGAATTCGTTGGTCGAAACGGGCTGTTTGCGAGCGCTTTCGTCCGGATTGTTCCATCAGGGCCGTTTATCGTGGTGAATATGGCCTTCGGCGCATCGAAAACACCCTACTGGGCGTTCATTCTCGGTGCCATGATCGGCACAGCACCCAAAATTCTGGTCGTCGGTTTGACAGGGCAAAGCCTGTTGGCCGTTCTTTCCGGTGAGAACCTCATTTATGCCGCCGGACTCCTGTTGGCGGCGGTTGCGGTCTGGCTGTTCATCATGCTTGCGGCGCGCCGTCGGTTGCCGGTCCCGACAGAGACAGAAGACGAGACTTGACGTGTGGCTGCAATGCCGCGCTTGCAATCCGCGCTGCACCATCGCACAAGAGTGTATCTTGAAAAAATGATCGCTATTTCAGTGATCGCAACATGAACGCGCGCCCATGTTCAATAGTCTCTTCGGACTCCTTTCTGCAGATATCGCCATCGATCTCGGCACCGCCAACACGCTTGTTTATGTGAAGGGCAGGGGCGTGGTTCTCAATGAGCCATCCGTCGTCGCCTACAAGCTCGAAAAGGGCCGTAAACACGTCCAGGCGGTCGGCGCTGAAGCCAAGATGATGCTGGGAAAAACGCCCGGAAACGTCGAGGCCATTCGCCCGATGCGCGATGGTGTGATCGCCGACTTCGACGTCGCTGAGGAAATGATCCGCTATTTCGTGCGAAAGGTTCACAATCGCCAGAGCTTTGTCTCGCCACAGGTCGTGATTTGTGTTCCGTCCGGTGCGACGGCCGTTGAACGCCGCGCCATCCATGAATCCGCACGTCTGGCCGGCGCTCGAAAAGTCTACCTCATCGCGGAGCCAATGGCCGCTGCGGTCGGCGCCGGACTGCCCATTGATGAACCCACGGGCTCGATGATTGTCGACATTGGCGGTGGCACCACCGAAGTCGCGGTCATGTCATTGTCAGGTATTGTGTATTCGCGATCGGTTCGTGTCGGCGGTGACATGATGGACGAAGCCATCATCAACTATATTCGTCGCTCTGCGAATTTGCTGATCGGCGAAACTTCCGCTGAACGCATCAAGAAGGAAATCGGGTCTGCCATGCCGCCGCCCAAAGGCGAAGGTCTGACGCTGGAAATCAAGGGCCGCGACCTTATGAATGGCGTGCCGCGCGAAATCGCGGTTACCGAGGCGATGATTGCCGACGCGCTGTCCGAGCCGGTCGAGCAAATCGTCGAAGCCGTCAAGCAGGCGCTTGAGGCCACCCCGCCGGAGCTGGCGGCGGATATTGTCGACAAGGGCATTGTACTCACCGGTGGCGGTGCGTTGTTGCGCAATCTGGATACGGAATTGCGGGAGCGCACCGGATTGCCGGTCAGTCTTGCGGACGAACCCTTGTCCTGCGTCGTCATGGGATGCGGCAAGGCGGTAGAAAACCTTAAAACTTGGCGGCCTATTCTGTCCGAGGCCGTATAAAGTTTTAGAAACCTATCAAGAGGAGTGTCGCCTTGGCGATCGGCGGATCTTCCAGGCGCAATGATGAAAGCGGAATCCGCTTTTCGCGTACCTTTACGGTCGCGCTCTTTATCTTGTCCATTGCTCTTATCGTCTTTGACCGACCGCAGGCCCGGTCTCCGGCGCTGGCGTCGATGCGCGCTGGAATCACCGATCTGGCCGCCCCGCTTCTCGATCTGGCCGCAGCCCCGGTTCGCGGGCTCGCCAATATCGGCCCCTACTGGGATAATCAGGCGCGCCTGACCGAGGAAAATGCGGAGTTGCGCCGACGATTGAACGAGACCCGTTACTGGCGGGATCTGGCCCTGCAACTGCGCGATCAACGCGAGATCTACGAGCAGGCGCTCAATGTGGAATCGGCAACCACGCAAGACCGGATAGGCGCCTGGACGCTGGGTGATCCGGACGGACCCTTTGTTCAATCACGTCTGATCGGGGCCGGGGCAAGACAGGGTATCGGGCAGGGCGATCCTGTCCTCAATGTCTACGGCCTGATTGGGAGGGTTGTGGAAACCGGCCAGGTCTCTTCCCGCGTCCTGCTTCTGACCGATTTGAACAGTCGTATTCCGGTGATGGCTGACCGGTCGAATGCCCGCGCCGTACTGGTCGGCGATAATTCGGAGTATCCCCGTCTCGATTTTTTGACGCGGAATGCGGACCTGCAGGACGGCGACCGCATCGTCACATCCGGTGATGATGGCTTTATGCCGCGCGGCTTGCCGGTCGGGCAGGCACAACGCGACCGGCAGGGGCGCTGGCGCGTCCGGCTGTATTCTGATCAGGCACCGGTAGATTTTGTCTGGGTTTTCCCGTTTGAACCCGTTCGGTCGCCGGAGGCGGATCCCGCAACCGACAATACCGAATCCGGTGATGCCGAATTGGACGCGCAACAGGCTTCGGCTGATACGGCGCTACCCGACACCAATCCGGAAGGGGAGAGCGAATGAGGCCTCCCATAGATTCACGTCCGCCCTTTGGACTTATGGTCTGGGCTGTGATCAGCATTCTCTTGTCGCTGATTTTCTACTCTGCACCATTGCGTATCGCCAACGGACCGGATCTGATGCCGATGTTGCCGCTGATCACGCTGTTCATCTGGTCAACAGTGCGTCCGCGTTTCATTCCACCCATCGTTATTTTCGTTGTCGGTCTGCTCAATGATGTCCTGACAGGCGGTGTATTGGGAGTCTGGGCGCTGGCTTATCTCACGGCGCTGACCATAGCGCGGTCGCGCGATGAGGACGGCCCTTCGCGGGAAATTGGCCCGGTCTGGATTCGCTTCATCGTCGTACTCGCCATCGCCATGCCCGTGGCCTGGGGTGTGGGCAGTCTCGCCATCGGGCAACTGGCGCCAGTTCGGCCCCTTCTCATCGAGTCCGTGGCATCGGGATTGATGTTCCCCCTGCTTGCCTTACTCTTTATCCGCCGCCGGAATTTGCGCGGCGCATTCGGATCCTGATGTCATGAAATCGGATCGCCAGGAACAGCAATTGAAATTCACCCGCCGCGCCATGATGATGGGGATTGGCGGCGCAACGGTCTTTGTGTCTCTGGCCGCCCGGCTGCATCAGCTTCAGGTGATCGAAACCGCCCGATACCGGCTGCTCTCGGAAGATAACCAGTTCAATTTCCTGTTGGCCCCGCCGTCGCGCGGGCGGATTCTGGACCGTTTCGGAAATCCGATCGCCGAAAACCGGGACAGCTACCGTGTTGTCATGATCCCCGAGCAGGCGGGTGATGCGGAAGCGGCGCTGGATCGCCTGGGTCGGGTGATTGATATCAGCCCGGAACAACGCGACCGGATATTACGTA
>BQJI01000083.1 GCA_021604625.1 Hyphobacterium sp.
CGGCAAATGAACCCGTGCCGCTGGCCCTATATGGCACGCCATGGCAAAGGCAGGTCTGGCGCGCCCTGTTGACGATTCCAGCAGGCAAAACCGTCACCTACCGGGATATCGCCACGGAGGTCTGTACGCCCAAAGCCTCCCGTGCGGTTGGTGCGGCCGTCGGTGCCAATCCGGTAAGCTGGCTGATCCCATGCCATCGGGTATTGGCGTCTGATGGCCGACTGACGGGATATCACTGGGGTGTGAATCGCAAGCGCGCCATGCTGGCCTATGAGGCTGCAAGCGCGTAGATTTGGCGCATGACCGATCCATTTTTCCTGTCTGCCGTGATCGCCGTGACCATCGCTATGGGTCTATTGATTCGGTGGACAATTGCTGTTGCCGGTTTGAAGGCCGACGCGATTTCGGAGTATCAGAACCGGCTGTCTGATCGCGCCCATACCGTCGAGGGCGTCAATCAGGCGGCCTTTGTCCGGCTTTATGTTGACGGCCATTCTCCGCGATGGACGCTTTACGCCGCCGCAGCGCTGATTGCGGCCATTCTCATCACGCCGATTGCGATATTCGGGCTGCAGGCCTTCTGGGTCTGGATAACTCATCAGGTGAATGCCAGTGATGTTTTTGCGCCCGGATATTATCCCTGGATGTTCTATACTTTCTTCGGACTGGTCGGGGCGTGGGCTTTTTGTGGTTTTATCGCGGCCCGGTTTCATCACACACGGGCACCGGAAACGTTTAATGCGGCACTGATGCGCGCGCGCGGCGAGCCGCTTGATGATGTCGAAATTCATCGCGCACCGCCCGCCTGGGCGCGCAAGGCGCGAATAATGGCCGCCGGAAAACCTGCAAGGAAAGACGATTGATGGAATATCTTCACACCATGATCCGCGTTAGCAGTATTGAAGATTCGCTCCGCTTTTTTTGTGACGGGCTGGGCCTTAAGGAAATTCGTCGCCATGACAGTGAGGGCGGGCGGTTTACGTTGATCTTTCTGGCCAGTCCCGACGATTTGAAACGCGGCGGCTTTTCTGGTGACGAGACGCCAATTCCTGCCGGACTGCCAACCATTGAATTGACGTTTAACTGGGACAGTGAAACCTATTCCGGCGGACGAAATTTCGGGCATCTCGCTTACAGGGTTCAGGACATCTATGCCGTATGTGCCCGGATGGCCGGGCTGGGCTATGATGTTCATAGGCCGCCGCGCGACGGGCGGATGGCCTTTCTCAAATCGCCGGACGATATCTCCATCGAATTGCTGCAAGCAGGCGATGCCCGAAAACCGCAAGAACCGTGGGCTTCAATGGAAAATTCCGGAAGCTGGTGATCAGGCTCGCAAAGTCAGCTTTTTTATGCGCTCGGCGCGGATGTGATGAAGGCCGTCAGGGTTTGACAATGTCAGAATCCGCATGTCTCCGACCGGCGTGATGGTGACCGGCTCACCCTCAATCGTGATTTCGCTATCTTCAACAGAGACATAGATAATTTTAACTGAAGCGTCGCGGCGTTGAGCGCTTTCAAAAGCGGACAGGACAGCGGCAATCGAACGATTTTTGTCAGTTAATGACAGTAGAGCGTGGGTTCGAATGCGATCCACGCGTTGCCGCCCCAACACTTTCTCCAACCGGGCTTTGGCAGTACCTGCGTCTTTTGCCGCCTCCTCGTCGGCGGTCAAAGCGATAAGCCGTGCACCGCGCCACAAAATTTCTGCTTGCCGCCAGGTCAATGAAACCGGCGGCGGGCCTTCATCGGGTGCCAACCAGTATCCGAGACCGGCTTCGCCCTCAATCGGGATGCCAGAATCAATCAATTTCGCCATGTCACGATATATGGTGCGTTCGGATACATCGAAGGTGTCAGCAATTTGCGCCGCCGTCAGGGCACCGGGTGCGGCGGATTTCAGAGTCCGTACGATTTCTACAAGGCGGCGTGCGCGGCTCATGTCACATCCTGACGTTTTGAATGTTTTCAGCCCGTCGGGGGATGACGTCAAGCTTTTTAGAGCGTGGATTTCCCCGGCATGTTGGATCTATCGCGCCGGAACGCCGATTACATCTCTCATCGTATACATGCCGGCCGGCTTACCGATCAGCCATTCCGCGGCGGTTAATGCTCCCAGCGCAAACACCCGTCGATCAAGCGCCCGGTGGCCGATTGAAATCTCTTCGTGATTGGACAGGAAGCGGACATCGTGCTCGCCGATCACGGCACCGCCACGAATGGAAGAAAACCCGATCGCTCCTGGACGACGCTGGGCCGAGCTGCCGCTCCGTCCGGGTTCTGCCACCATGTCGAGCACCTGTTCGCGGGCTCTGGCGACGCTCTCGCCCAGCAGAAGAGCGGTTCCGGATGGGGCATCGGCCTTGAAACGATGATGGGTTTCGGAAATCTCGGCATCCCAACGCTCCAAAGGCAGGCCGACCGCTGCCGTTGAGACAAGCATTTCCACCAGCGCTATACCGATAGAAAAATTTCTTGCCGTGAGTACGGGCATGGTTTTGCCGGCGTCGGTCAAGGCATCGATATCCGCGGTCTTGAGCCCTGTCACGCCACACAGCAGGGCCGGGCCGCCAAGATCTTTCAGTCGTCGTGCAATTGCGCCGCTGGCTCCCGGTGCGGATGCATCGATAACAACATCTGCATCCGTCAGGGCATCTTCGAGACGCACGACGGTTTGTTTGCCGATCCAGTCGCGCCCGGCAATGTCGCCGATATCCCGCTCAAAATGGTCTGAATCGGCGCGAACAACGCCGCCGGCAATATCAAACCGGTCATCGGCGATGACTTCCCGGGCGATTGCGCTGCCCAGACGGCCGCCAATCCCTATGATCGTGATTTTCCTGGTCATCGCCGGTTTGCTCCCTGCGCATTTTGATCAACTCGCCCCGCCCACTCTACAGCAGGAAGTGTGAAGTGATTATTGTGGCGGGGAAAAGGAGAAAAATACCCCAAAAGTCTCTCATCGGTTCGGCTTTGCTTCTGTTTTATGGCGCTGTTTCCATCACCCGGCCAACGCACCGGCGCGGGTCTCGCTGACAGTATCTATTTTGCGCAAAGCGATGAGCGAGCCTTGCCAATAGGTGAACCGCTTTTTGCTCTGGAGCTTTCCCGGGCTGAGGGATGACGGCACGCTGGAATGTCGGGGTGGTCGGAACGGCTGAAAGTGGCGCGATTGCTGAATCCGCCAGTGTTGAGGCGGCTGGGTACAAACATCAGTTAGAGCCGGACCAACTTTCAGATTTCTGCAGCCCATTGAGAGCCAATGCCTTAATAATGCGAATAAATTCGCCCCTTGCGTGTCCCCCCTACATTCGAACTGGAATTTGGTTCTAATATTCGCTAGTCTCTATATCGCTGATTCAAAACTATTAATAAGGGATTAACGTCAGAATGGCTTGGGCAGCGGATAGCAAAATGACAACGGTGACAGAAAACGGCGTCCGCCCGGCCATGCAGGCCCGAAGCAAGGCCACGCGCCAAAGAATTCTGAAAATACTCGAAAAATCTGTACAAGAAAACACGATCGACTCATTGACAGTTGCGGATATCGCGAAGCGAGCAAAATCATCCGTTGGTGCTTTCTATGGCCGGTTTTCCGACAAGGCATCCGCACTCGATGCTCTGTATTCAGATCGGCTAATGCGTCTCACTGAGATACTTATGGATGCCAATCAGGCGGCCCGTCGCCACCGCGATGTACATCGCTGGATCGGATTGATTGCCAGTGCATGCGTTGCGCACGGCCTGGAAAACCGGGCATTGCTGTCTCGTCTGGCAGGCCGGTCGGTTGACCTGGCCCAGCCGCCTGCCTCGCTCGCAGACGATATCGCACAAACGCTGACGGTTCTGAAAATCAAACCGCCGCATTTTGCGCCACCTGCCGCACGATTCCTGATCGCGCTGATTATGGGGTTAAGCCGGGATGCAGCATTGTTTCAGGCCGATCTGGCACAGAATGATGCGGCGCGAACAGCGTTCGCGTCCGATATTCAAAAAGCGGCCTTGTGGTATCTCACGGCCCCCTCGGCCTAAACGTTCGGGCGCCCATCTTCACTGGTGAGATCGTCCCAGAACCGTTTGGCTTTACCGACAAATCCATCAGATTCAGGATTGCAATTGCCGCCGGAAAGTTCGCAGAATTCAGCAAGCAGTTCTTTTTGCCGGTCAGAGAGGTTGCAGGGGGTTTCGACGTAGATCTCGACAATCATGTCGCCGCGAGGCCCGCTCCTCAAACGGGGCATGCCTTTACCCTTCAAACGCATCCGTTTTCCGGTTTGAGAGGCCGCCGGGATTTTGAGCTCGGCTTTACCACCGTCAATCACGGGGCAGCAAACCGAGCCACCTAGCGCGGCCGTCACCATTGGAACCGTCGCGCGGCAATAGAGATTTGGTCCGTCGCGCTCGAACAAGTCATCATGGCGCACAGAGACGAAAATATAGAGGTCACCGCGCGGGCCTCCACGCGCACCGGCTTCACCTTCACCTGCGAGGCGAATACGCATGCCATCCTCGACGCCCGCAGGAATATCAACATTCAAGGCGCGAATCTTGCGCACCTGACCGACGCCATCACATTCATGGCAGGGCGTGGATACGGTTTTGCCCTGACCACCGCATGTCGGGCAGGCCTGGCGAATGCGGAACATGCCGTTTCCGGCGGTTACGACTCCGGCACCGGCACATGTGGTACAGGTTTCAAGCGATGTTCCCGGTTCGGCGCCATCGCCCGAACACCGCTCGCACGTCAGATTTGTCGGAACTTTCAAGGACTCGGATTTACCCTTGAAAGCATCCTGCAAATTCACTTCAAGATCGTATCGCAGGTCTGAGCCGCGCGCCGGTCCATGGCGCTGACCACCGCGCCGACCACCGCCCATGCCGCCAAATCCGCCACCGAATACCTGTTCGAATATATCGGCGAAATCAGCCGCACCGCCGCCACCGCCAAAGGGCCCCTGGCCATTACCGCCCATGCCGCCTTCAAAGGCCGCATGACCCATTTGATCATAGGCCGCCTTCTTCTGTGGATCCGACAGCACTGCATAGGCCTCGCCAACTTCCTTGAAGCGAGCTTCGGCTTCGGCGTCATCTGGATTGCGATCGGGGTGATATTTCATTGCCAGTTTGCGATAGGCGCTTTTCAACGCTTTTTCGTCTACGCCCTTCTGGACGCCAAGAATTTCATAATAATCGCGCTTGGCCATTAAAGCTTACCTTCAAAAACAAGAAGTTGGCGCCCCGTATGGGGCGCCATACAAAACTCCTGCTGTGGATCAGGCGCTTTCTTTCTTGTCGTCTCCGGCATCGTCGCCATCAACTTCAGAATATTCGGCATCGACGACATCTTCATCTGCCGCTGAGCCATCACCGTCGCCATCGTCGGACTCGCCTTCCGCTTGCTGTGCGGCATACATGGCCTCACCCAGCTTCATGGCGGCCTGAACCAGAGCCTGGGTCTTGGCCGAAATTTCGGTGGCATCGTCGCTATCCTTGACGGATTTCAACGCGTCAGCCGCCGTGTTGATTTCGGCCTTCACGTCGTCGCCAACCTTGTCGCCGAATTCTTCCAGCTGCTTTTCGGTCTGGTGTAACAGGGCTTCGGCATTGTTCTTGGCTTCGACCAGCTCTTTGCGTTGCTTGTCAGCATCGGCATTGGCTTCGGCATCCTTGACCATGTTTTCGATATCGTCGTCAGACAGGCCGCCAGACGCCTGGATACGGATTTGCTGCTCCTTGCCGGTGGCTTTGTCCTTGGCTGAAACGTTTACAATGCCGTTGGCATCAATGTCGAAAGTCACTTCAATTTGCGGCATGCCGCGTGGTGCAGGCGCAATACCCATCAAATCGAACTGGCCCAGCAACTTGTTGTCGGACGCCATCTGACGCTCGCCTTGTGACACTTTGATCGTCACAGCTTGCTGATTGTCCTCGGCGGTTGAAAATGTCTGGGACTTCTTGGTTGGAATCGTCGTGTTGCGATCGATCAAAGCGGTAAAGACGCCGCCAAGCGTTTCGATCCCAAGCGATAGTGGTGTGACGTCAAGTAGCAGAACGTCTTTCACGTCACCTTGCAGAACGCCGGCCTGAATGGCAGCACCCATGGCGACGACTTCATCAGGGTTCACGCCCCGATGGGGTTCCCGACCGAAGAATTTTTCTACAGCTTCCTGAACTTTAGGCATGCGGGTCATGCCACCCACCAGCACGACATCTTCAATATCGGATGCTGACAGACCGGCATCCTTCAAAGCTTTCTTGCAAGGGTCAATGGTCCGCTTCACCAGATCCTCAACAAGGGATTCCAGCTTTGCCCGCGACAGTTTCATGGTCAGGTGTTTCGGACCCGACGCATCAGCGGTGATGAAAGGCAGGTTCACTTCGTAAGCCGAGGCGGAAGACAATTCCTTCTTGGCTTTCTCGGCTTCTTCTTTCAGGCGTTGCAGGGCGAGTTTGTCGCCACGCAAATCAATGCCGTTTTCCTTTTTGAACTCGTCGGCAAGATATTCGACGATACGCATGTCGAAGTCTTCACCACCCAGGAAGGTGTCGCCATTGGTGGCCTTCACTTCGAATACACCATCGCCGATTTCGAGGATGGAGACATCAAAAGTACCGCCGCCAAGGTCATAGACAGCAATGGTGCGATTTTCGCCCTTATCAAGGCCGTAGGCCAGAGCAGCCGCGGTTGGTTCGTTGATGATGCGAAGGACTTCCAGACCGGCAATCTTGCCGGCATCCTTGGTAGCCTGGCGCTGGGCATCGTCAAAATAGGCCGGAACCGTGATCACGGCTTTCTCGACCTTCTCACCCAGATAGGATTCTGCGGTTTCCTTCATCTTCTGAAGGATGAAGGCGGAAACCTCGGACGGAGAGTATTTCTTGTCGCGACCCTGAACCCAGGCATCATTATTGTCAGATGCGATAATCTTGTAGGGCACCATGTCGGCGTCCTTCTTGACCATCGGGTCCGACATATTGCGGCCGATCAATCGCTTGATGGCGAAAAAGGTATGTTCCGGATTGGTAACAGCCTGCCGTTTTGCGGGCTGACCGATCAGGCGCTCGCCGTCTTCCGTGAACGCCACAACCGATGGCGTTGTGCGCATGCCTTCTGCGTTCTCAACGACGCGGGCATTGCCGCCGTCCATGACTGCAACACATGAATTTGTGGTCCCGAGGTCGATGCCAATCACCTTACTCATAACGATTTCGTCTCCGTTTTGTTTTTGGGCGAGGTCTTCATAAAACTCCGGAAAGGCCCGAAGCGCCTCTCGGATTGATGAAAACCCCCCATAGGTTCGGGCTGAACAGCCCGTTTCATCATTATCAATTTGCCGGACACCCGGCTCGATGCCCGAGATAGGGAGAGTGGAGATAACCCGCAAGGGTGTAGGGCGAATCAATTCAGATGATTGCAGTTGCCGGAACTGGCTGAATGGGGAGCAATCGCTAGAATCAAGGGTATGAAAGTCGCTGACGGTTTCCGATATCTACCCGGTTATTTTGACCGCGCCCGGCAGGAGGCGCTGGTTGCGGCAGTGATGGACGCGACCAAAACAGCCCCATTCTACCGCCCAAGTATGCCGAATACGGGACAGGCCATGAGCGTCACAATGACAAATTTTGGCCCTCTCGGCTGGGTTTCCGATAAAGACAAAGGATATCGATACGAAACGCATCATTCCGAAACCGGCGCGCCATGGCCGGGCGCGCCTCATGCGCTGGTCGAATTATGGAATGATGTGGCCGGGTACCCGGCACCTTTCGAGGCGTGTCTGGTAAACTATTATACGGCCAATTCCCGTATGGGCCTGCATGTCGACTGGGATGAGGCCGCAACGGATGCGGCCGTTGTTTCGGTGTCGCTGGGCGACAAGGCGCGTTTCCGTCTCGGCGGTCCCACGCGCAAGGGCCAGACACATTCGCTCGTCGTTTCCTCAGGCGATGTCATTGTTCTTGGCGGGGCGGCGCGTCGCTGCTTTCACGGCGTGGACCGGATCTATCCGGGCACATCAACTCTGGTGCCGGAGGGTGGACGAATAAATCTTACGCTTCGACGGGTGAATATGCCCGATCAGGGCTGAACAGCGGCATCGCCACCTTCGGTCAAGGCGTCGGAAATATCACGTGCCCGGTCAAGGCGTAGATCAGGCGTTTGATCATCGGCGCCGATTGCCAACTGACCGGCCTTCCACTGCATCGACATGAATACGCGCGCCCGGCCCGACGGGTGGTCGAAAAACACAAATTCTTCCCATACGCCTGGATCGATCTTGCGATAGGCAGCCAGACGTAAAGCTGCGGTCGCGAAACCGTCCGGTTCGCGTGCCGCATTCAGTCCGAACAGATCGGCTTCGGCCTCGTTTGTGCGGATAACCGTGTTCAGGACAGGTGTTGCGAGAAAGAAGAAAATCGAAAGACTGGCCGCGAGCAGGGGCAGGCCGGCAATGTCGGATATGCCATCCACGCCCCAATTCTTGCCGAAGCGATGGTTCAGGAAGCTGAAGACCCGGTCGGTGAATGCGAAGCCGATTGCCAGGATCACGGCAAACATGATGAACATTTCCCAGAGATGGTTCAGGGCGTAATGGCCCATTTCATGTCCCATTACGGATAACACCTCATCCGGATCGGTATTGTCGATCAGCGTGTCGGACAGTGCTATTCTTGTGGTTCCGAACAAGCCGTTGACGTTGGCGGTTATCCGGTTGGACTGGCGCGATACATCAAAGACATAGACATCATTTGCGGGAATACCGTTGGCTTCGGCCAATGCGAGAATATCATCGCGCAATTCGCCCTGCTCCATTGGATCGTACTGATTGAAAAGCGGGTCGATATAGACGGGTGATACGAATATCGCGACGGCCAGCAGAATGACAGACACGCCGGCTCCCCAAATCCACCAGGCGCTTTTTGCGATCCGTAAAACCAGATAGAAAATAGTAAGAAAAATTGCGGCCATGACCATGCCCATAGCGAGCCCGATGGCCTGTTCGCCCAACCAGCCGCCCAGCGACATGGTGGACAAACCATAGCTGTGCTCGCGGAAGTAGCTTTGCCATAGCGTCAAGGGAAACAGGATGAGAGTCGTGACCAGGGTGTAGAGCGCGGCGTAAACCGCAATGGTGAGCGATTTCAGCTTCACAATTGCAGATATTCTGTCGCGCAGGCTTTTGGAAATCCCGGTCTGGAGCAGCAAGTAAGCCATGGCCAGACCTGCCAGCAAATTCAGCAGGATCAGCCAGTAACCACCTTCGAAATAGGCATCAGACCGCTCCCTGGCCGCAGCATCCATGGTGGCAATATAGGCGTCGGTCGCCGCCATGGCGTCGAAACCCGAAAGCGCATTTGCTGCAAGCATGAATTCGGACATGTCACATATTCCCCTTTACCCAAGGCACAAGAGGAATACGAAACAGTGCCGGAATCAACCAATAATCGGGATCACGCCTTTACGTCGATGCCCGCGCCGGGTTCAGATTGATCATCAC
>BQJI01000084.1 GCA_021604625.1 Hyphobacterium sp.
CCTCGCTGAAATGGCATTTGGACGATCCAGCGGCGGCGCCGCGCGGGCGGCAATCTCCCGCATCCGGGCGCGATAGGGTTCAGCCGCGATCAGTCCTGCATCAAAGCCTTCGCCAGCGCGTTCGAAACTGCCGGTCGACAGGCCTTCAAGATCCGGGCGAATGAGAATGTCGGCCTCGGTCAAAAGCTCGGCCTGTTCGGTCCGGTTCAGCCAGACCTGAACCTGGACGAGTTGCTGGGCGACCTGAACCACAGACGGGCTGGCGGGTGGATCATTGGGTTCGACGGTTGTGTCGACCACGATGATGATGTCGGCGCCCATATCGCGGGCGACATCGACGGGTAATTGTTTGGACATTCCGCCATCGATCAGAAGCCGACCATTGATCTCACGCGGATCAAACAGGCCGGGCACCGACATCGAGGCGAGCATGGCCTCGACGATATCGCCATCGCGCAGAACGACCGCCTGACCGGTGCCGAGATCGGTCGCAACCGCGCGAAACGGAATCGGCATGTCGTCAAAATCGAATGCGGGAGGGGCTTCGTCGAGCAGGTCCCGGTAGAAGCCTTGCAGGCCGCGCAAGGTCGTAACACTGGAGGGCAGGATCAGGCCGTTTTCGCCCCAACCGGCGATGTAATCGGAGAAATATTCGTCCTGACGGTCTTTCTCGCGATAGGGCAAGTCCTCGCGACTGAGCGTATTGGTGATGAGTTGCGGCCAGTTCGCAGCTTCAAATTCGGTGCGCATTTCATCGGGTGACCATCCGGCAGCATAGAGGCCGCCAACAACCGAGCCCATCGAGGTGCCGACAATGCAATGGACCGGCACACCTTCGTCTTCCAGCGCGCGCAGGACGCCGATATGGGTGTTGGCAAAGGCCCCGCCGCCGGAGAGGACCAGGCCGATATCGGCACCGTGGCTGTCGTCATTATCGCAAGCCAGCGCCGGTGCGGACAGGCTCAATCCGATCATAAAAGCGGCGAACAGGTTTTTCATCGCAATCTCCCCCAAAGAGGAGGTTAACCTTTTGAAGCGGCCAAGGAAAACCGCAAAACCGGAGACAGCGTGGATAAAGTCTCCAGTTTTTGCGATTTCATCTCCTACTACTACGACTACTACTACTGGTCTGACTCTGGCCATGAGCGCGGCCATCACGGCGGCGATGATCGGGTGGCGTTTATGCGGCAGGGCACACATCATGACGGCAGTCTAAGCGCGAAAGGGGCGACGGGGATTGTTTTCCGCCCCCCGCGCGCAGCGGAAACCGCGTTTTCCGGCAAAGCTATAATTCATACGTCATGCCGGACGGAGCATCGCGACGATCCGGGACCCATGCCGGAACCTTTGATGGATCCCCGCTTTCGCGGGGACAGGCAGCATGGGTTCCGGGTTCACGCTACGCGCGCCTCCACATTTTCATGAGGACAGGCCGGAATGACGGAGGAGGGAATATGCCCATCCACCCACCTCATCCTGAGGTGCGAGCGAAGTGAGCCTCGAAGGAGGGCTTCAAAGTGGTGCGTGGTTCGAGGCTTCCCTGCGGGAAGGCACCTCACCATGAGGTAGGCTGGAGAGCATCAATTTCATCGTCATTCCTGCGATACCCGCTTTCGCGGGGACAGGCCGGAATGACGGATCACCCACACATCCCCATGGACGCGCGCGCACCGCAAACCTAAGGTTCAGAACGTGAAGAATCGGGGCGGGCGTGAGCGAGCACGAAAATCCATTTGCGGATGTTTCAAGAGCCGATATCGAGGCCTTCACCGCCCGCTGGCGCGAATCCGGCGGTATGGAGATTGCCAACACCCAGCCTTTTCTGAACGAGTTCTGCGATCTGCTGGGTCTGCCGCGTCCCGAACCGTCTAAAGAGGCAACCGCGCTCAACGATTATGTGTTCGTGCGTTCCGTCACCCGCAATCACGAAGACGGTTCGAAATCCAGCCGCCGGATCGATCTCTACAAGCGTGGCGCTTTCGTGCTGGAGGCCAAGCAGGGCTCGGATGGTGGCGGCTCGAAAAAGGCCGACGAAGCCCAGAAGGACATGTTCGGTGCCGAGGCCGGACAGGCGAGGGCCGGCACCGCCCGACGTGGCACGCAAGGCTGGGTGACGGCCATGCGCCGGGCGCGCAATCAGGCCGAAGCCTACGCCAAGGATTTGCCGCCGGAACATGGCTGGCCGCCCTTCCTGATCGTGGCGGATATCGGCCATTGCTTTGAAATTTATGCGGATTTTTCCGGGCAGGGCAAAGCCTACGAACAATTCCCCGACCGCCGCCATTTCCGGATCGAGTTGAAAGATTTGCTGCATCGCGATGTGCGCGACCGTCTGCGGGCGATCTGGACAGAACCGCAGGCGCTGGACCCGGCAAAAAAGAGCGCCGAAGCGACCCGCGATATCGCCGCCCGTCTGGCGAAAGTGGCGCGGGAGTTGGAAAAGAAACACCCCGCCGAGGACGTCGCCACCTTCCTGATGCGCTGTCTGTTTGCGATGTTCGCCGAAGATGTCGGTCTGATGAAGAAGAACAGCTTTACCCAGCTGCTCTCGGAATTGAAGGATATTCCCGACAAGGCCCATATCGCCTTGCAGAAACTGTTTCAGGAAATGGACCAGGGCACGGAATTATCCGCCTGGACGCGCGATGAAATCCGCCGCTTCAATGGTGGCCTGTTCAAAAATGCCCGTGCCTTGCCGATGACGGCAGAAATGGTGTCCGAGCTTCACATCGCCGCCAGGAAGGAATGGACCGAGGTCGAGCCCGCCATTTTCGGCACGCTGCTGGAACAGGCGCTGGATAAAAAGGAACGCCATCGCCTCGGCGCGCATTACACGCCGCGCGCTTATGTCGATCGTCTTGTGACGCCGACCATTATCGAACCCCTGCGGGACGACTGGGCGGGCGTGCAGGCCGAAGTTCAGGTCTTGCTGAGTGATGGCAAGGACAAGGCGGCGCTGAAACGCCTGCGCGAATTCCATGCCGAGCTATGCGAGATAAAGGTGCTGGACCCGGCCTGCGGCACCGGTAATTTCCTCTATGTCGCCATGGAGCGAATGAAGCGGCTGGAAGCAGAAATCGTCGACATGATTGTCGAACTCGGCGGACGCGCGCGCACCGAATACAAGGATCACACCATCGATCCACATCAATTCCTGGGGATAGAGATCAACCCACGCGCTGCGGCGATTGCCGAGCTGGTTTTGTGGATCGGTTATATCCAGTGGCAGGTGCGCTCTGGCGGCATTGAGTTCGTCTATGATCCGGTCTTGCGCGACTTCCACAATATCAAGAACCGCGATGCCATCCTGACCGATGACGGGAAAACCGTCCGCAAGGATGAGGACGGAAAGATTGTCTCGCGATGGGATGGCGAGACGATGAAGCAACATCCGGTGACGGGTGAGGACGTGCCGGACGAGGCCGCGCGCAAAGAGATTTACGATTTTGAGAATCCGCGTCCGGCGGATTGGCCCGCTGCGGATTTCATCGTCGGGAATCCGCCATTTATCGGCATTTCCCGGCTTCGATCAGAGCTGGGCGATGGCTATGCCGAAGCGCTCTGGGCGGCCCATCCGCAAATGCCGAAATCGGCGGATTTTGTCATGTATTGGTGGCATCATGCGGCAGACCGCATGGCCAAAGGGGCCGGTAAAAAGGGCGATGGCAAGCCGCGACGTTTCGGCTTCATCACCACCAATTCCATCCGTCAGACCTTTAATCGCCGCGTCGTGGAGAAAGCCCTGTCCGGCAAGCCGCCGCTCTCCATTGTGTTTGCCATTCCGGATCATCCCTGGATGAAAAGCGCCGACAAGGCGGCGGTGCGGATTGCCATGACGGTAGTCGAACTGGGGGCTGAAAGCCGTGGCGCCCTAGCTGAGGCAACGACGGAATCTGCGCTCAACACCGACCAGCCGCAGGTCGAATTGAAGACTCGTTCAGGCGTCATCACGCCCATGCTGCGCATCGGGGCGGCGGTCGGGTCTGCGAAGGCGTTGAAAGCGAATGACGCGCTTTGCAGTCCAGGCGTCAAACTCCACGGCTCAGGCTTTATCGTCACGCCTAAAAAAGCGCGGTCTTTGGGGCTGGGAACTGATCCGGCGATTACCGACGTGATCAAACCCTATCGCAATGGCCGCGACATCAACCAGAAGCCAAGGGGCGTGATGGTGATCGATCTCTTTGGGCTTTCCGCCATTCAGGTTCAGACCCAATTCTCGAAAATCTACCAGCATGTTCTCGAAAACGTAAAGCCTGAACGCGATCAAAACAGACGAAAAACCTACCGTGACAATTGGTGGATTTTCGGAGAACCACGAGCCCTTCTTCGTCCCGCTATAGAAGAGCTGTCTCGGATATTTGTAACCACCGAGACAGCAAAGCATCGCATTTTTGATGCGGTCCCCAAGGGCACAATGCCGGACAATAAGCTGATTTGCTTTGCTCTTTCTGGGTGGCGATTTTTGGCGCTGCTTCACGGTTATGTTCATTTTGTATGGTTCAAAGCGAATTCGGCAAAGATCGGCATGTATGAGGGAGATGCGGTTTATCCGAAGACGCTCTGTTTCGATCCCTTCCCCTTCCCGGATTTTGACGGCAGGTCGGAGCTGAAAGCGCGGCTGGATCAGCTGGGTGAGCGGCTGGACGAATTCCGCAAGGAGCGCCTCGCCGAGCATGATTTCCTGACCATGACGAAGCTTTATAATGTGCTGGAGCGGGTGCGGGCGCTGGAAGCGGGCAAGGCGGGCGAACCGCCCCTGACCGATACCGAAAAAGACATTTATGACGCCGGTCTGATCGCCGTGTTGAAAGAGATTCACGACGAGATCGATGCGGCGGTTTTTGAATCCTATGGCTGGCCCGCCGATCTGGACGAGGAAGACATCCTCCAGCGTCTGGTCGATCTGAACCATGAACGCGCCGCCGAGGAGGCGAGGGGCCATATCCGCTGGCTACGCCCGGAGTTTCAAAACCCGACCGGCAAGGATACCCGCACCGACGAACAGACAATCGCCGATCTGGGCGAGGCCGTTTCACCTGTCGCCGCGCGCCAGAAATGGCCAAAGGACAAGGCCGAGCAGGCCAAAGCCGTGCGCCACGTCCTGTCGGGCGCAGGCAATCCGATTTCCGTGGCCGAAGCCGCCGCCGCCTTCGATGGCAAGGCGACGAAGAAGAAACTCGGCGAGGTGGAGGACATCCTCTCCATCCTCTCCGCCGTCGGTCAGGCCGAAATTGTTGATGATCACTACATCTCGGCGGGGTAGGCCTTGCGTGCTTCGAGGCTTCCCTGCAGGAAGGCACCTCAGCATGAGGTCGGCTGGAAAGCATCAATTTCATCGTCATCGCGTCTGTTTCCGCCGACGCTATAATTCTGCGTCATCCCGGAAAGGCGAAGCCATATCCGGGACCCATGCCGAAACTTTTGATGGATCCCCGCTTTCGCGGGGACAGGCAGCATGGGTTCCGGGTTCACGCTGCGCGCGCCCCGGAATGACGGATGTGGTCAGGCGTATATTCCAGGGCGTCAACCCGCCTGGTTCAGCCAAAGGGCTAGTTCACGCGTCATCCCGGAAAGGCAAAGCCATATCCGGGACCCATGCCGGAACCTTTGATGGATCCCCGCTTTCGCAAGGACAGGCAGCATGGGTTCCGGGTTCTCGCCATCGGCTCACCTCCCCATATTCATGAGGACAGGCCGGAATGACGGGTGTGGTTTGGCGGCTCACCTCCCCGCTATCGCGGGGACAGGCGCATGCGCCGGAATGACGGAAAATTATTCGGCCAACTCGGACCACAAATCCCGCCAGTCCGGATTGGCCGCCTCGATCAGGTCGATTTTCCACTGACGCCGCCATTTCTTGATGATTTTCTCGCGGTAGATGGCTTCCGAGATCAGTTCGTGAACTTCATACCAGACAAGGCGTTTGCACCCATGTTTTGCCGCGAATCGGCTCCCTCGGCTTTCGCGATGCGAGAGAATTCGCGCGCCAAGATCGCCGGTGACGCCGCAATATAGCGTTCCGTTTTTCTGGTTTGCCGTGATGTAAACGGCGATAGTGCCAAATCTGCCGCTCATCAGTACAATTTATAGTTATTTTCCGGCCTCGTCATCCTGCCCGTTTCCGCTAAAATTATAATTCACGCGTCATCCCGGAAAGGCGAAGCCATATCCGGGACCCATGCCGGGTCGTTGCCGGTTTCAGCATGGGTTCCGGGTTCATGCGGGCGCATGCCCCGGAATGACGGATGTGGTCAGGCGTATATTTTAGGGCGCCATCCCTCCTGTCCCCACGAAAGCTATAATTCTGCGTCATCCCGGACGGAGCGTTGCGACGATCCGGGACCCATGCCGAAACTTTTGATGGATCCCCGCTTTCGCGGGGACAGACAGCATGGGTTCCGGGTTCACGCCTGCGGCTCACCTCCCCATTTACATGCGGACAGGCCGGACTGACGGACGAGAGTCGGCTCACCTCCCCTGTTCGCGGGGACAGGCGCAATGGCGAGGAATGCCAGCGCCAAACTTGCCGCGTCGGGCTTTGAGGCGCATGAGAACGCCATGCGAGATGAGGAGGCGGGACGGGATTGATGCGGACGGAGACATCTTCCCTGCTGACCGCCGCATGGCGCGGCTTCCGGCTGACCTGCCCGTCTTGCGGACAGGCAAGACTGTTCCGCGCCTATCTGAAGCCGATTGATGTCTGCCCGAATTGCACAGCGGATTATTCCGGCATTCGCGCCGATGATGGTCCGGCCTGGCTGACCGTCTTGTCACTGGGGCCGTTTCTGGTGCCGCTGGCGTTTCTGATTGCCGTTTCCGGCTGGCCTGCCCTGATCACCTATCCGGCTCTGGCCGGGATGATTATTGGTGCCGTCCTGTTGCTGCTGCCGCGCATGAAAGGCGTGGTGATCGGCGCGCTGTTTGTCAGCCGTGGCAAAGCATAACGCCTAGGCCTGCTTTTCCATCAGATAGCCGAGGCAATCGGCGCGAATGGCGGCTTCATCGGTGGTCAGCATGCAGGGGGTGAAGTCACGCGTCAGAAGAAGGCGATCGCCGTCGCGCAAAAAGCAGTCATCTGTCACATCTTCACCGGTTTCGGTGGTGACGTGGAGCGGATTGCCGGCATTCAGCAGGCGGGCAAAGGTCGACCCCGCCGGGCGTTCGAAGAAATTCCATTTTTCGAGACTGGCGGGAAATTCGATGTCACCGTCCGCGCCGTGTGCAAAGACCATGCGGGCCTCTGCCGCCACCTTGATGGCTCCGGTCACGGTATAGACGTTTAACGGTCGATCGGGCTGATTCCGCCAGTGATCCAGATGCAGGGCATCCAGCAGCAGATTGAACGCAGCGTCCTCATTGGCGGCGACACCGGAATGGCCGCACTCGGCGGTGATGGCCGGACAAAAGGCCGACATCGCCTCTGAACACGTGCCGGGCGGATTGCTTGTCAGCATGGCGTTGGGCGAAAACAGGCTGGTGAGATGGAGATGATCGGGTCGGTTGTGATGGACCAGCGCATAATGCGGATTGGCCCCGGTATTATTATGCAGATCAATGGCGGCGAAGGGTCTGGCGTCGCGGACAATCGCCGTGACGCGGGCCGCCAGATCATGCTCGGGCGTGTCACCGGCGCGCCAGATGCGGTTATAGTCCGGGCGGTTCGGCACCATGCGCTGTTCCAGCTCGGCAGCGCGAACATTGCCGATGAATATCAGCAGGGAACGCGGCAGGATATGGTCGGTCATCCAGACCTGCAGGCGTTTCAACGCCTCCCATCCAACGGTTTCATTGCCGTGAATCAGGACCGAGACGAAGAGTGGCTGCGGGTTTTGCCCGGCCAGCGAAATGAGCGTGCTGTCCGGAAACAGGTTTCGCACATCGCGGGCGGGCACGCCGGCGAGGTCGGGCAAGAAATCGCGATGATCGAGGCGAAGCGGTGTCATGCGCGCAAGCTAGGCAGAGGGAGCCGATTGGCCAAGGCGGATTTCCGTACATTTCTTGACATTGCGGGCGCAGGCGCGTAACTTCCGCCGCTCACATGCAAGCAGGGATGCTTGCCTTGACCGGCACGCGATGCCGGCGAGGTCCCGCGGTCGGCGAAGTTTTCGCTCACCGGGGTGGTTTTTCCTGTGTTTGCACGATGCGGCAATGGAGACGGGCGAACACATGTTCGACGCTTTAACAGAACGGCTTTCCGGGGTTTTTGACAGCCTCACCGGACGCGGCGCGCTTTCAGAGAAAGACGTCGAGACAGCCCTGCGCGAGATACGCGGCGCGCTTCTGGAAGCCGATGTTGCCCTGCCGGTCGTCAAGAGCTTCATCGCCGGTATCAAGGACCGCGCGATTGGCGAAGACGTCATTCGCGCCGTGGCACCGGGTCAGCAGGTTATCAAGATCGTCCATGACGGTCTGGTCGACCTGCTCGGCGGGGAAGGTGAGCCGGAAGGTCTGTCGCTGGAGGGTGAACCGCCCGTCGTCATCCTGATGGCGGGTTTGCAGGGCTCTGGTAAAACCACGACCTCGGCCAAGCTGGCGCGCCGTATCCAGACCCGCGACAAGAAAAAAGTCCTGCTGGCTTCGCTTGATACGCGTCGCCCGGCGGCGATGGAACAGCTGCAGCAGATGGCGATACAGGCCGAGGCCGGTTTCCTGCCCATCGTGGCCGGCCAGAACGCGGTCGATATTGCCAGGCGCGCGCTGCAATCGGGCCGTCTGCAAGGCTATGACGTTGTCATTCTCGATACGGCGGGTCGCACCTCCATCGATGAAGACATGATGGCGGAAGTGAAAGCCATCTCCGATGTCGCCCGGCCGCGCGAAACCCTGCTGGTCGCCGATGCGCTGACCGGTCAGGATGCGGTTGAAACCGCGCGGCGTTTCCATGACCGCCTGCCGCTGACGGGTCTGGTTCTGACGCGGATGGATGGCGATGGTCGCGGCGGTGCCGCGCTGTCCATGCGCCATGTCACCGGCCTGCCGATCAAATTTGTCGGCACATCGGAAAAAGTCGACGGTCTGGACGGGTTTGACGCCAAGCGCATGGCGGGCCGGATTCTGGGTCGCGGCGATATTGTCGCCCTCGTTGAACGCGCCGCCGAAGACGTCGATCAGGAAAAAGCCGAACGCCTCGCCCGCAAGATGGCGAAGGGCAAGTTCGACATGGACGACCTCGCCGAGCAATTGAAACAATTGCAGAAAATGGGCGGTCTGGGCGGCGTGATGGGCCTCTTGCCCGGCATGAACAAGAAGATGCAGGCGCAAGCTGCGGCTGCGGGCATGGATGATGGCCTTCTGAAAAAACAGGGCGCGATCATCTCCTCGATGACGAAGGTGGAGCGCAAAAAGCCGGACCTGATCAAGGCCTCACGGCGCAAGCGGATTGCTGCCGGTGCCGGGGTCGGCGTGCCGGAAGTGAACAAGCTTCTCAAAATGCATCGCCA
>BQJI01000085.1 GCA_021604625.1 Hyphobacterium sp.
GAACCTCGCGGGTATCGAAATTCCCCCCGGTGGCCATGTTCAGGATTGCCGTCCCGTCGCGAATCGCGCGCCAGATTATGTGATTTTACTGGTCGTGTTGAAATAGACCGTCCATGCTTCCCGCTTGCCGGGCAAAGGGAGTGGGTCGCCATGATCTTCCGAATAGCGTTCATCGTGCTGGTTGTACTCGTCAGCCTGCTCAGTGTTGCAGCGGGCGCGGCAAAAGTGCTCGTGGCGGAGCAGGAGATTGTCTTCTTTGCGGCGCTGGGGATTGATCCGCGCTGGATGATTCCGCTCGGCCTCCTGCAGCTCGCTGGTCCGGTCCTGGCGATATTCAAGTCCTGGCGCGCCATTGCGGGCATCGTCATGGCCACGGGTTTCGCGATATCGGCGATCATGATCGTTCTGACCGGCAATGCGACCTTCGCGTTGATATCGGGGATTCCAGTCGTGTTGGCCCTGTTGATCGCATTCGGTGCGTCACGGATGCGCTAGCCGAACAATACCTATTCTGGACTGATCTGATTCCGCTGCCGTCCGAGATAAAACACCGGCACACCGACCGCCAACAACACCGCGCCCCAGGCGAGGACTTCCAGACCCGAGCCCAGTATCGCGAAGATCGAATAGAGTGCGCCGCCGACGGCAATGGCCGCCCAGCCGCGCGCCGACTTCCAGGAATGGCGAAACTCGGCGAGTGCGCTGACGAGCATGGGAATAAGCGTGGTCAGCGTGCTCATCATCAACAGGAAGGTGAAGGCGCCGACCAGCCCGCGCGAGAAATTGAGCATCAACAGGATGGACGAGACCGAGGTTGCGAGGATGAGCGACCAGTAGGGCGCATGGCCCTTGTTTCGGATGGCGAAGACTTTCGGCGCGAGCCGGTCCAGCGCCACTGCCAGCGGCATCTGGCCGGAGGTGAAAATATTGCCGTTGAGCGATCCTGCCGTCGATACCAGCGCCCCCAGCGCCACCAGCGGCGGACCCCAAGTGCCAAGCACAAGCGCGGCATCGGCAAAAGGCGAAGTGGATCGGGCTAGCTGGTCGGCCGGGATGAGCATCATCACAGCTGCGGTGGAGCCAATATAGACCAAGGCGACCGTGACGACGCCGGTGACGATGGCGCGCGGCATGGTTTTTTGCGGATTGTCGACTTCGCCGGCCGGGATGACGCCCGCCTCCATGCCGGCAAAAGCCCACATGGTCAGCAAGGCAGTTGTGGCGAGAATCGCCAGCGGATGGCCGCCGGCAGGATTGAATGCGGGCAGATTGTCCGGTGATCCGGCGAGCAGACCGGCCATGATCACCAGAATGAGCGGGATGAGTTTGAGGAGTGTCATCACCAGTTGCAGCAGGCCCGCTTCGCGCACGCCGCGAATGGATACCAGCGTCAGCGTCCACATCAGGGTGAGGGCAATCGCCGCCTGCGCAATCGGATTGTCGCTCAATTGCGGGAAGAAAACCGAAAGATAGCCGACAAAGGCCAGCGCGACAGTTGGCGTCGCGATCCAGACCGAGGCCCAATACCCCCAGGCGATGAGAAAGCCCGGCAGATCCCCGAAGGCATCATGGGCATAGGCGTAAGGCCCGCCCGAACGCGAGGTGCGCGCGGCCAGCCGCGCCAACACCAGTGCCAGAAGGATGGAGGACCCACCGGTCAACAACCATCCGCCAAAACTCATCAGGCCATAGGGGGCGAGCACGGTCGGCAGGAGGAAAATCCCCGAGCCGATCATCACGCCGACGGTCAGCGACCAGCAACCCCAGAAGCCGAGCGGTTTCGTGGTGGCGGCATCGGTGAGAACCGGCGCGGTGGTTTTGATCATGTCGATTGTGCTTTCTGCCGGGCATAGGCGCGGCGCAACAAATTCTGGAAATGCCAGAGGGCGGGTTCCTGTGCCGGTGAGAGGCGGCCCGGTGTATAGGCGCCAGAGTCCAGACCTTTCTGGACGCGCTCGCATATCATCCGGTCCTCGTCCTGAACCTCTTCGGAAAAGACGTCATCGCGATCGGCTTTTTTCTCTTCGCCGGGGCGGTAATAATAGGAGAATTCGACCACGCATTTGCGGTCCGACACGGCGACAACGCGATTGGTCTGCACCCGTCCGGGCAGGATGTTGAGCATGGTGTTGGGCCAGAGGAATACATAGCGCGCTTCGCCGTTGCCATAGAGGTCGGGGTCGGTCATCGGCGCGCTCTGCACCGAGGTCCAGTCGGTCAGATCAATGTCGTAAACCTCATACTCGATGAGGGCATTCAGCCCGGCATGCACGACGGGCACGTGATAGCCCTCAAGATAATTGTCGACATAGGTTTTCCAGTTGGCCTCGACCTCATAGGTGCAGGTGTGGTGGTAAATCATGCCGTCGAGTGAAGCGGGCGGGGCGACACGATCCAGATCGGCCCTGATCTCGGCAAAATCCGGTCCTGTCCCCGCGCGCGCGAAAATCATGCCGGACCATTCGGCGACTTCTATCGCGGACAAGCGGATATTGGAGATGTCGAAGTCCTTCGCACCATCCATTTGCGGTGTGACTTTCAGCTGACCATCGAGATCATAGATCCAGCCGTGATAGGCACAGCGCAGGCGTTTTGCGCCCTTGCCATCACACAGGGCAATCGGTCCGGCGCGGTGGCGGCAGACATTGTAGAAGCCGTTCAGGCGGCCTTCACGATTGCGGAGAATCAGGACGGGCTTGCCGCCAATCTCGCGTACGATGTGGTCTCCGGGACCAGAAACCAGCGTCGCCGGCGCAATGATCTGCCAGCCGGTTGCGAGAATGTGCTGTTGGTCAAAGTCGAACTGTGCCTGACCGGAATAATACTCCGGCGACAGTGCACGTGCGTCTTCCAGTGGTGTCGGTGCGTCGACCATCGTAATTCGCCCCTCTTCCCCTGCGGCGAAGCTAGGCTATCTTTGGCGGCAACAGCAACCGTTTACTGAGCCATGCGGAGACCCCGATGAAACATGATGATCTTTCCCCCGCCGATCAGGACAAGCTCGATGCGGCGGCGTTCCGGCGACTGATTGCGCATCTGGATGATCGCAAGGATGTGCAGAATATCGATCTGATGATCCTCGCGGATTTTTGCCGCAACTGCCTGTCGAAATGGTATCGCGCGGCCGGGGAAGATCTCGGTCTCGATATTTCCGATGCCGAAGCGCGCGAGCGGATTTACGGCATGCCTTACGCCGACTGGAAAGCGAAATTCCAGACCCCGGCAACGCCGGAACAGCAGGCCGCCTTTGCCGCGCGCAAGCCGGATTGAGACGCCCCAACCCGGCCCTTCCGCCTAATCCTCGAACATGTCGGCGAAGCGGCGCTTCTTGCGGGTTTTCCAGGCTTCGCGGTGATAGACGTCGGAGACGATCATTGGCGCAACAGTGGTGGCTTCGGCGAAGACCATCTGTTCCAGCGCGACATCGACTTTGCCCCAGGAGCAGGCCTCTTTCAGCGTTGAAGACGAGCACGCCCCGTCGCGCACATCGGCGACGGTGATCTGCACCGCATAGGCGTGCATCGGGACTTCGTGGCCGAGGATTTCGGCACAGACGACGGTGTCCTGGGCGAAGTTCTTCGGCACACCGCCACCGACCATGAAGAGGCCCGTCTTGCCGGCCTTGATCTTGATGTCGGTGACTTCGCGGAAATCGGCCACGGCGTCGATGGAGAGATAGGGCTTGCCTTCCTTCATGCGCTCGACCTGGTGTTTCACCAGACCGAAACCGGCCGAACAATCGGCAAAGGCGGGCACGAAAATCGGGACGCCATGCTCATAACATTCCTGGATCAGCGAGCCTTCCTTCTTGGCATTGCCTTCGGAAAGCCATTTGCCCATGGCGTGAATGAAAGCACGTGAGGAGATCGGTTTGGGCTCAAGGCTGTCGGCAATATCGCCGAGCACATGGTCGCAGGCCTGCAGCTCTTCCTCGTCGATATAGGTGTCGTAAATGCGGTCGATATATAGATCGCGCAGAATGCGATCATCGGGAATGTCTTTCGCCTGATAATGCTTGAAACCAAGGGCTTCGAAGAAATCCATGTCGACGATGGAAGCGCCTGTGGCGACAATGGCGTCGACCATGTTGTTGCGCACCATGTCGCGCCAGACATGCATGCAGCCGCCGGCAGAGGTCGAGCCGGCAAGGGTGAGGATCACCGAGCAATCGGGATCCGCGACCGCCGCCTGAAGGATGCGGGCGGCGCGGGCCGCATCGCGCGAGGTGAAGGACATCTTCTCCCACGCATCAATCACCGGGCGGGCATCGAATTGTGTGATGTCGAAATGTTCGACGGGCGAAGAGAGCAGCTCCGCCTTCTTGTTGGAATTATCAGTCATAAAAAACTCTTGCTTTTGCTAGCGGCGGCGAAGTCGTTCGCGGCGGCGTTTGGTGCGCGGAAAGGCAACAATGTCTGCGCCCTCGGATTTGCGTTTGGCCTGACGCGAAACATACAGGCTTTGCCAGGGAAAATCACGCAACAGGGCGTAAGTGTATTCGCCAAAGCCGTTAAAGCGCGTGGCCATGGCTTCGCCATAGGCGCCCAACATGCCGATCTCGATGACATCGCCCTCGCGAATGTCGGCGGGCAGATCATACGGTCCCGGCATGGAATCAATCGAATCGCAGGTCGGGCCGAACAGGCGGAAAGGCGTGACCTCGCCGGTCAGCTCGCCGCTCTCGCGGAAGACCCGCATCGGGAAAGGCCATTTGGCGTGGGTGGCGTCGAACATGGCACCATAAGCGCCGTCATTCAGATAAAGCGCATCGCCCTTGCGCAACTCGACCCGGGTGAGGACAGAGGCCGCCTCGGCGACCAGGGCACGGCCCGGCTCGCACCAGAGATCGGCGTTTTCCAGCACCATCATTTCCTCGAACGCATCCTCGATGGCGTCGATATAATCGTGCAGGGGCGGCGGGGTCAGGCCCGGATAGACGGAGGGAAATCCGCCGCCGACATCGACAATATCCACGGTGACACCGGCGCGCGCAATCAGGCGGCTGGCTTCCAGCATGGCGGCGCGATAGGCCATCGGGTCCATGCACTGGCTGCCGACATGAAAGCTGACACCGAGCTCGTCGGCGGCATGGCGGGCTTTCTCGATCAGGGCCGGCGCGTCAAACGTGCTGGCGCCGAACTTGCCGGCCAGTGGCAGGACAGATCCCGCATTGGAAACGCCCAGACGCACGATCAGGGTCAGATCTCCGGCATTGTTCGTTTCCGCCAGGATTTTCGCCAGCTCGTCTTCGCAATCGAGCGCGAAAATACGCACGCCAAATTCATGGTAGGCGGTGCGGATGGCGTGTCGGCTTTTCACAGGATGCAGGAAGGCCATGACGGCCTCCGGGCAGCGCTCCGCAATCAACCGGATCTCGTTGAGAGAGGCGACATCAAACCAGCGTTGTCCGGACGCATACAGGCCATCAATCACCCATGGTGACGGGTTGGCCTTTACAGCGTACAGAACTTCGCCGCTAAAATTTTCCTGGAACCAGCGAACCGCTACAGACAGTCGGTCTTGACGAACACAGATGTTCGGCACCTCGACGGGCTGCGCACGGACCAGGTCCAGAGGCGTATTGAACGTGTCCAACGCACGAAACCCCCTGACTGCTATTCACCCAATCCGGCATCGTCACCTCCGCCGGGAAGACGCATTTATGTCCAAAATTTCCGGCTGTAAAGCAGAAAATCGACAATGCGTTTCAGGCCTGAAAAGCCTAGCATATCTGTCGGTAATCTGCCGCATTATTCCTGACCGGAAGAAGGGTTGCACGGTAGCGCGGGTGATGTTTCTCCGCTATTGGACCTTATCAGTTGCCGGTCCGGCGCTGTCGACAGGTGAGGGGATTTCACAAAACTGTCGCAACCGGGCGGGTATTAGGCAGAGACTGCAAAGAGGGGCGTCGCCTTCATGTCTGAAACGACACCGGCATTTCTGGCCGAGAATATCAGCGTAACCTTCGGGACAACCCAGGCGCTCAAAAGCGTTTCCATCACCGTCGAACCCGGTGAAATGGTCGCCCTGATCGGTCCGTCTGGCTCGGGCAAATCAACGCTTTTGCGGGTCGGTTCCGGCCTGCAGATTGCAGATTCGACGTCGGGTGTGGCGCGGCTCTTCGGGGACCGGGTGCAGGAAGCGGGCAAGCTGTCACGCGGCGTGCGACGCGCGCGCGCCCAGGTCGGCTTCATTTTCCAGCAATTCAATCTGGTGAAACGCATCAGCCTCTATTCAAACGTATTGCTTGGCGCGCTGGGGCGCATGCCCGGCTGGAAAGGCGTGATCGGACGGTTTTCGGGTGCAGATCGCAAAAAGGCGATGGATTCGCTGGAGCGGGTGGGCATTGCCCAATATGCCGGCAATCGTGCGGCCAATCTGTCGGGTGGCCAGCAACAGCGCGGCGCGATTGCGCGGGCGATGGTGCAGGGTGCCAAGGCGATTTTCGCCGATGAACCGATTGCCTCGCTGGATCCGGTATCCGCGCGCAATGTGATGCGCTTGCTGGCCGAGCTGAACGAAACCGATGGCATTACGGTGGTGGTGACGCTGCACCAGGTGGATTATGCGCTGAAATATTGCCGCCGTGCGGTCGCGCTGAAAGCCGGCGAAATCATCTATGATGGTCCGACGCGTGGTCTGACGCGGGAACGGCTGATCGAGATTTATGGCGATGAGTATATCGACGTCATGGATGAAGAAGGGGAGATGGCCTGATGCGTTACCTCTCCTTACTTCTCTCGGCGCTCGCATTTTTCACACTGGCCGCCAGTGCCAAAGCCCAGCAACAGGGCGATACCATCGTCTTTGGTGTGGTTGCGACCGAGCAATCTGAAAATGTGCTGGCACTCTGGGATCCGTTTGTCGCGGACATGGAGCGCGATACCGGGTTTGACGTCAATCTGGTCTCGGCGGGGGATTATACCGGCGTAGTGGAAGCCATGCGCGCCAATCAGGTGCAGCTGGCCTGGCTGACCAACAGGTCGGGTCTGGAAGCGGCGCGCCGGGCCAATGCCGAAGTGTTTGCCAAATTCATCTATCCGGACGGCCAGCTCGGCTATCGCTCGATCATTATCGTGCCGGTGGATAGCGAATTGCAAAGCCTCGATGATCTTCTGGTCTGCGATGGCAGTGTGAATTTCGGCTTTGGTGACCCGCTATCGACCTCCGGCACGCTGGTGCCGAATGCCTATATTTTCTCGCCGCGTGGCATCAATACGCAGGATTGTTTCAATCAGATTACGCGCGCCTCTCACGAAGCGAACATGCTGACCGTTGCCAATGAACAACTGGATGCGGCCACCAATAATACGACCAATATCGAACGCCTGAACCGCACCCGTCCGGAAGTGGTGGAAGACATCCGTATCATCTGGCGCTCGCCGCTGATCCAGACGGATCCGATCATGTGGCGCACGGATTTATCGGCCGAGGCGCGCTCGCGCATCCAGGAGTTTTTCCTGACCTATGGCTGGCGCGGCGATGCCGACCAACGCGCGCACGAACAGGCGGTTTTGCGGGAATTGGAAATGGGCGGATTTTTGCCCGCCACCAATGACCACTTCCTGCCGATTCGCCGCCTCGAACTGATCGATCGCCGGGCTGGTGTGATGGCTAGTATTGCGGCCGTTCAAAATGATGAAACGCTGAACGAGGTCCTGCGCGAAGAAGAATTGACGACGCTGCGCGCGCAATTGTCAGACATTGAAATCGAGTTAGCCGATGTCGCGCGTCAGGAACGCGAAATTGCAACCCAGCAAGTGTCTCTGGAAATCGAATCCGCGCGCGTGCGCATGCTGGCCAATCCGGATGCCGGGCAGGATGCCGTCAGCGATCTGGTGACGACATTCCTGCGCGATCAGGGCGTTCCGCCACCGCAGGCCATTGAGCTGAATGGTCGCCGCGATGCCGAATCCGATCCGACGCTGGCCCGCGCCATGACGGGATTGCTGATCGGTCTGATCGTGTTCGGCATTATCCTCTTCATCACCCGGCCATTAAAACATGCGCCAACACGTCTGTTTACCGACCGGTTGATCGACGCGGTGATCTGGGGCGGGTTTTTCGGATTGCTGGTATGGAGTTTCTGGCCGGCCGAAGTGTTCAAATTCCCGCTTCTGAGCGCCAATTCTGACCGGATGGGTGAATATCTTGCCGGTTTTGCTCGCCCGGATTTTTCCGAATGGAAGAATTATCTCGATCAGATCATCGTCACCATCCAGATTGCGCTCTGGGGCACGTTCTTTGCGGTGGTTCTGGCGATCCCGCTGGGCTTGCTGGGCGCGTCGAATATCGCCCCGTTCTGGATCCGCCGCCCGGTGCGTCTGGTCATGGATGGCTTACGCGCAATCAACGAGCTGGTTGTGGCGGCGGTCTTTGTGGCGGCCGTTGGTCTTGGCCCGTTTGCAGGGGTTCTGGCGCTGGCCTTCCATACCGCCGGCGTGCTCGGCAAGCTGTTCTCGGAGGCTGTTGAATCCATCGATGAAGGTCCGGTTGAAGGGGTGCGCGCCACCGGCGCCGGTCCGATGAATGAAGTGACGTGGGCGGTTGTGCCGCAAGTCATTCCACTGTGGGCGTCCTATGCACTCTACCGGTTTGAATCGAACACCCGTTCCGCCACGATTCTCGGCCTGATTGGCGCTGGCGGCATCGGCCAGGTTCTGATCGAAAACATCCGGTCGTTCGAATACGGCAAGACGGCGGTCATCATTGGCATCATCATCGTCGCTGTGACGCTGGTCGACATGCTGTCGCAAGTTCTGCGCAAACGTCTGATGTAGATCGGTGAGGGTTCACGAAACCGTCGCATAGCCGTTACCGAAGTGTCGCGTTGGCGTTACGAAACCGTCGCCGACGCAGATTAAGAGCCACGGCATCCTGACGTGCGATCAGGTGCAACAAGGCTTATGCGGGGCAGTGGCGATGAAAATTCTGATGGCCGTCAGCGCTTTGATTTTGACATTTGCCGGGGGCAGCCATGCCGATAATCTGCTGGCTGACGGCGCGCCGGAATGGGTAGATCCGGAGACCGGAAATACCTTCAAATTTCGCGGACGCCTTTATCTCGATGCCGCCGCTGTCCGAGTCGACACGACGGGCCGCGACGAACGTTATTCCTCGACCGAAATGCGCACCGGGCGCATCGGCGTCGAGGGCAGCTGGTTCAACTTTGAATACAAGGCCGAGCTCGACTTCTCGGGCGACAGCGTCAGCGCAAAAGATGTGACCCTCACCTGGGAGGGCGATGATGTCTCGCTCATCATTGGCAATCAGAAAACGCCAAACTCGCTCGAAGAGGCCACATCCAGTCGCTACACGAGCTTCATGGAGCGCGGGCAAGTAACGGACGCTTTTCGCCTGGATCGCCGGCTTGGCATTGTGATTGCGACGGGCGGTGAAAC
>BQJI01000086.1 GCA_021604625.1 Hyphobacterium sp.
CAAAGTCCACGCCGCGTTCGTCGAGGATTTTGACCGCTCCCGACATCTTCTCGGTGCGTTCACCCGGCGGGTTGCCAAAGGAGGAATACGACAGAAACGCCACGCGCGGTGTCAGGCCGAAACGTCGGGCCGTCGCCGCCATTTCCACAGCAATATCCGCCAATTCTTCTGACGTAGGAAACTCGGTTTCCATGACATCACCGATCAACAATGTGCGCCCGCGGGAAATCGCCGCATTGATGCCGACAATGCGCCCGCCCGGCACCGGGTCGAGGACCATGCGGATATCATCCATGGCGACATTGGTGTGGCGGGTGACGCCGGTCACCATGCCGTCTGCCTGCCCCATCTTGAGCATGCAGGCGGAAAAGACATTCCGGTTGGTATTGACCATACGCTGCACGTCGCGTTTCAAAAAGCCCTTACGCTGCAGGCGTTTGAAGAGATATTGCGCGTAGTCGTAATTGTGGTCTGACAGGCGCGCATTCCAAATTTCCAGCGAGTCTTCCGGCACGCCCAGTTCGCGCATGTTTTCTTTCGCGATGCTTTCGCGGGCGACCAGAATGGATTTACCTAGCCCCTGTGACTGAAAAGCGTGCGCGGCGCGAATGACACTTGGCGCCTCACCTTCTGCAAACACAATGGTTTTTGGCTCAGCCCGGATGGAAGCCGAAATACGTTGTTGCAGAGCCGCTGTCGGATCGGCGCGGCGGGCCAGAGACTGGCGGTAATTCTCATCATCCTTTGCCTCAATTCTGGCAACGCCGGACTCAACAGCGGCGCGCGCGACGCAAGGCGGAATGTGAGAAATCAGACGCGGATCGAACGGGGTCGGGATGATGTATTCCGGACCAAATTTCATCCGGCCTTTTCCATAAGCTGCAGCGACCTCGTCGGGCACATCCTCGCGCGCCAGATTGGCCAGGGCTTTCGCGCAGGCAATCTTCATTTCCTCGTTGATTGTGCGGGCGCGCACATCGAGCGCGCCACGGAAAATGTAGGGAAAGCCGAGAACATTATTGACCTGATTAGGGAAGTCAGACCGTCCCGTTGCCATGATGGCGTCCGGCCGGATTTCCTTGACCACTTCAGGACGAATTTCCGGTTCCGGATTCGCCATGGCGAAAATGATCGGTTTTCTGGCCATTGATTTGACCATGTCTGCCGTCACCACGCCTGCTGCCGACAGGCCGATCAGGCAGTCGGCGCCTTTGACGACCTCTTCGAGCGTTCGGAGCTTCGTCTTCACCGCCTGGCTGGCGAGGCGCGGATAGAGCCCTTCCCGGCCCTCAAAAACGACGCCATCGATATCAACGACGATGGTCTTGTCCTTGTCGACACCCATCGACTGGAGCAGTTCGATAACGGACAGCCCCGCCGCACCGGCCCCGACGAGCACGACGTTCAGGTCCTTCAGTTTTTTGCCGCTCAATTCGCAGGCATTCAAAAGGCCCGCCGCTGCAATGATGGCTGTGCCGTGCTGATCATCGTGGAAAACCGGAACATCCAGGCGCTCACGTAGCCGCTTCTCGATCTCGAAACATTCCGGGCTCCTGATGTCTTCCAGATTGATGCCGCCGAAACTGTCGCCGAAACCCGCGACGCATTCCACAAACTGGTCCGGATCGGTGTAGTTCACTTCAATGTCGAACGCGTCGATATCGGCAAAGCGCTTGAACAGCACGGCCTTGCCTTCCATGACCGGTTTGGACGCCATCGCGCCCAGATTTCCGAGCCCGAGTATAGCCGTGCCGTTGGAGACAACCGCGACCATATTTCCCTTCGACGTGTAATCGTAGGCGGTGTCCGGATTGGCCGCGATTTCCTTGACCGGAATGGCAACGCCCGGCGAATAGGCCAGTGAGAGATCGCGCTGGGTCGACATCGGCTTGGTGGGCTGAAGGGCGAGCTTCCCGGGTGTCGGATACTGGTGAAAGTCCAGAGCTTCGCGGTCAAAGGCGGAGAGATCGGTACGTTTTGAATTGTCGGACATTTCGACTCAATCTGCTTGATGGAGTTTCTTTATGCGCTGATGCGGCCCTGCTTTAAAGCCGCCCTCGCGGCGAATTTGCGGCGTGCGCGCCAAAGATCGGAAACAACCGCTGGAAAAATGGTCGGAATGTCCTCGGCAATCAGCCCCTCACCCAAGCGAATTCCAGCATCACCGTGAAGCCATACCGCGGCCGACGCAGCGTTAAAACCGGCTTGCCCTTGCGCCAGAAACGCACCGATTATTCCGGCCAGGACATCGCCGGATCCCGCTGTCGCCAGCGCCGAGGCAGCATGCAGATTGACTCGCACCCGGCCATCCGGTGCCGCAATCACGGTATCCGCGCCTTTGAATACAATCGTGCAGCCAGCCTTTTGTGCAGCCAACCGGGTCCGTTCAATCTTGTTGCCTGTGCCGGCCGACAATTCGGGAAACAATCGTGCGAACTCACCGCCATGGGGCGTCAGAACGTCATTCGTCCGAAGATGTTGAAAGAGATGATCCGGATCGCTTTCAAAACTCGTGAGCGCGTCGGCATCCAGAATCATTGGCGCCTCTCGCGAAGCGGCCGCGACAACGAGTTCACGGGTTACGTCTCCCTGACCACAGCCGGGGCCGATAATTGTTGCCGTTGCACGGCGAGCGTCGAGCGCGTCGATCAAACCCTGCGCGCCGTCGAAGCGTTGTAGCATGATGGCTGTGAGATGGGTCGCGTTGACCTGCATCGCGGACGGCGGTGAAAACAGCGTGACCAAGCCGGCGCCGGCGCGCAGCCCCGCCATTGCGGCCAGTCGTGCCGCGCCCGTTGCCGACGCACCGCCGCTCACAACACACAGTCTGCCCTTTTCATGCTTATGCGTATCGGGCGCATCGGATCGTGGAATGTCCGGCCAGCAAGCAGGCTCGTTCAATTCGGCGTCAGGCGCTATTTCTGTTACCCAGTTTTTCGGGATGCCAATGTCGGCGCACACCGTTTCTCCGCAGATGCCGCGCCCGGGCTGCAGGCAATGTGCCGGTTTCAACTGATGGAATGTGACGGTCAGGTCGGCCCGGATTGCCATGTTGATCGGGCGCGCAAGATCACCGTGCAGCCCCGTCGGCACATCAACCGCGACGACCGGAATGTCAGCCTGAGCGATCGCATCGGCAAGCGCCATAAGATGTTCGTCGAGCGGTCGCGATAGCCCGGCGCCGAAAATGGCATCGATGACAAGCCCATAATCGGAGATCGAAACTTCTTCGACAGGCAAGGATTGCCCCTGCCACTTGCCCTGCATGATCGCGGCATCACCGCAGAACTGAGCTGGCGGATAACAAAGCGCGGCCGTAACGGGCCAGCCCATGTCCGCCAGATGGCGCGCGGCGACAAAACCTTCGCCGCCACTATTCCCCGGGCCGCATATCGCCAGAGTTTCGCGACGTGCCCATCGATCACTGATGGCCCGCGCAATGGCTTCGCCCGCCTTTTCCATCAATGCGATTCCGGTCACGCCATTGGCGATCGCAAACCGGTCAGATGCGCGGTGGCTATCGACAGAAATAATTTTGCGTATGGAGGGATGCATTATCGATTCATTTCCGGTTATGCTGCAGGTGCGTAAAACGCAGACGAGTCGATTCTCGCCTGCTATGACACACTTCGTCAATCGCGAGTGGGGGCCATGAAGAAAATCGAAGCCGTCATCAAGCCGTTCAAACTGGATGATGTGCGCGACGCGTTGCAGGACATTGGCGTTCAAGGCATGACGATCACCGAAGCCAAGGGTTTCGGACGGCAAAAAGGCCATTCCGAGCTTTATCGCGGCGCCGAATACGTCATTGATTTTCTTCCAAAAATCAAACTGGAAATTGTCGCCCCCGAATCCCGCGTGGAGGCCATCGTCGAGGCCATCCAGACCGCCGCACGTACCGGACGGATTGGCGACGGAAAAATTTTCGTATCCCCTATTGATCAGGTTGTTCGCATCCGGACAGGCGAAGCCGATGAAAATGCGATCTAGAGTCCGATTTCACCCTTCATCTCACTAGCCCCAAAAGGGAGCCATACCCCAATGTCAAAGGACATTCTGAAGAAAATTAAAGACGAAGACATCGAATTCGTCGATCTGCGTTTTACTGACCCGCGCGGAAAATTGCACCATGTGACCTTCGACATTTCGATGGTCGATGAAGACTTTTTTGAAGACGGGGTGATGTTTGACGGCTCTTCGATTGATGGCTGGAAATCAATCGATGATTCCGACATGACGATGATGCCGGATACCAGCAAGGTCGAGGTTGACCCCTTCTTCCAGAACAAGACGCTGTCGATGATTTGCGACATTCTGGAGCCCGCGACGGGCAATGCCTATAACCGCGACCCGCGCACGACCGCCAAGAAAGCCGAAGCCTATCTGAAATCATCGGGCATCGGCGATACCGTCTATGTGGGACCGGAAGCCGAATTTTTCGTTTTTGACGATGTGCGCTGGTCCACCGAGCAGCACCATACGGGCTATTCCTTTGATTCCGAAGAAGGGCCTTATAATTCCGGTCGCGACATCGAGGGCGGAAATATGGGCCACCGCCCCGGCCCGAAAGGCGGGTATTTCCCGTTACCGCCAATCGATTCCGCACAGGACATGCGCTCGGAAATGCTGTCTGTTATGGGCGAGCTGGGTCTGGAGCCGGAAAAGCACCACCACGAAGTCGCGCCGTCGCAGCACGAACTCGGCATGAAGTTCAATACGCTGACCCGCATGGCGGACAACATGCAGATGTACAAATACATCGTGCACAATGTCGCCCACGCCTATGGCCGTACGGCGACGTTCATGCCCAAGCCGGTCTGGAACGACAATGGCAGTGGCATGCACGTTCACCAGTCGATCTGGAAAGACGGCAGCCCTCTTTTCGCGGGCGACAAATATGCCGACCTGTCCGAGACCTGCCTGTTTTATATTGGCGGCATCATCAAGCACGCCCAGGCCATCAACGCTTTTGCAAACCCGTCCACGAATTCCTACAAGCGACTGGTTCCGGGTTTTGAAGCCCCGGTCCTGCTAGCGTATTCGGCCCGTAACCGCTCGGCCTCCATTCGCATCCCGTATTCAACCTCGCCCAAAGGCAAGCGTATCGAGACGCGCTTCCCCGATCCGGCGGGCAATCCGTATCTGACGTTCTCGGCACTGGTCATGGCCGGTCTTGACGGAATCGAAAACCGGATTCACCCCGGCGATGCCATGGACAAGGATCTTTACGATCTGCCGCCCGAAGAATTGAAAGACATTCCGACGGTCGCCCGCTCTTTGCGGGATGCGCTCGGCGCCCTCGATGCTGATCGGGATTTCCTGAAAAAGGGCAATGTGATGGACGACGATCAGATCGACGCTTTCATCAAGCTGAAAATGGAAGAGGTGATGCGCTACGATATGCATCCTCATCCAGTCGAATTCGACATGTATTACAAGGTCTGATCCATTTCAGATTGATTGATCGGCGGCCGGGGCTCGCGAGAGCGCCAGCCGTTATCAAATTGCAACAGTCATGGGTGGTCGACGCGAGCGAATTGCTCGGCTAAACCTGCGACCAACTGCATCTTTATGCCTTTGAATGTAACGAATTGTGAGTCGCCATGCGAAACCGTTTTCTGATCTCGACTGCGCTATGTGCTGCCTTTGTATCGGCGCCAGTGCTCGCCGACACCACGGTAGACGACGAACGGAATGACGGGCTTCGGACCTCCACCATTAACGGTGGCGCTGCTGACAATCTGATCATCGGATCAAACGGCCGGGTTGTCCTGACCACGGAGAATGGTGGCACAGGACCAGCCATCACGATTGATAGCGACAACACGTTTCTTAATAGCGGCACGGTCGAAGACTCTACCGGAACGGATGGCGCAACCGGCGTCCGTGCGAGTGGCGGAACGACAGGCGGGATCACAAATAACGGCCGTATCAGCGTCACGGGCACACTCAATTCGGTCGATGATGACGGTGACGGCGATAATGACGGGCCGTTCGCGACAGGAACAAATCGCGCCGGCATTCTGATCGTCGGCCCCGGCACTTTCATCGGTGACGTGTTGAATACGGTCGATGGCGTTATTGATGTAACGGGTAATCAGTCGGCCGGCATCCGCCTGTTGTCGATGATCGATGGCCAACTCACCTCGCTGGGAACGATTACGGTTACCGGTGATGAATCCTACGGCATTGATCTCGCGGGTGGTCTTACCGGCGACTTCACCGTCGATGGCACCATCACCGCCATTGGCGTAGGAACGACCGGGATTCGGGTCGGCAGCGATGTCAGTGGGGCTTTCGTTATTGCCGGACAGGTGGCCTCGACCGCCTATCGCTATGCTGGCAATTTACCCGACAATCAGGAATATCTGCTGGACGACGATGATACGGGCCTCTCCGGATCAGCCGTCACGGTCGGCGGCAGTCTGACGAATGGCATGTTCCTCGCCGGCACAGCCTACACGGGTGACGGAACCACCGCGACGATCACGTCTGCCAGCACCGCACCGGCATTATGGATCGCACCGGAGCATGGCACCGGCAATGATGTGGTCATTGGCCCGGTTTTCATTGCCGCTGATCCTGATGACTCCAGCAGCGAAGACATCACGTTCAGCTATGGCTTTGTGAATCGCGGCGTGATTTCAGGCGAAGGCCGTTTTGACGGTTTCGATGCGACAGCCGTTCGCATTTCAGGCTCCATGATCAACGGAAATCTTCGCACGACCACGATCCAGGGCGGCATGCTCAACGAGAACCTCATTGTAGCCCGTTCAACCGAAGGCCAGGCGACCGCCGTTGAAATCGGCAATGGTGCCATTATGCCCTTGTTTGAAAACTCCGGCGCTATCCGGGCTTCCGCGACAGGACATAATTCAAACAGTGTCGGCTTGATCATTCTGGCCGGTGCCAATGTTCCCATCCTGCGTAATAGCAGCAACTTCTTCGTCGAGAATTTCGGCGTCGGAAATGCAACCGCAATTATGGATCAGTCCAATACGCTGGCGCTGATCGAAAACACCGGGCTGATTTTCTCGACGGTTGGCACTCTGTCGACCGAAGTTCAGAGTGAAACCGGCACCGCCAGCAGTTCGGAAGAAGCCCAGGTCCGACGAACGGCCATCGATGTCTCGAATTCAACGATTGACGTCACTTTCCGCCAGCTTCTGCCAGATACAATTGCTGCCGAGGGCTCTGGTCAGGTACGCGGAGATATCCGGTTCGGGTCTGGCGACGATCTGGCCGACATCCAGGGCGGCCTTGTTGAAGGTGATATCTATTTCGGTGATGGCGCTGACCGCCTCCTGATTTCCGGTGGCGCGGCAGTTGTCGGCGCTCTGAATGACTCTGATGGCAATCTCGAAGTCGTGGTCGATGACGGACAGCTTGAACTTCAAAACACCCAGACGCTGAATCTACGGCAGGCGACATTCAACGATGGGTCCCGCCTGGTGTTTGAAGTCGATACGCTGGACGAGAATGCGCGCTTCATCACGGCCTCTGAAACAGTTACGTTTAATGAAGGATCAAGTGTCACAGCGTCGCTCTCGAACCTGATTGGTGAAGGCGCCGAATTTATCGTGCTGGAAGCCAACAGCCTTGTCATCAATGCGGCAATCGACGCGTTGCAGGATGCCAACGCGCCATATCTTTACAATACGTCCATGGCGCGCGGCACAGCCAATCCGAACCAGTTGGTATTGACGCTTCGTCGGAAAACTTCTGACGAGCTGGGCATGCATTCCAACCGCGCGGCGGCCTATGCAGCTGCTTTCACCACGTGGTCTGAAAACAGCAATCTCGGCGCGGCTTTCGCTTCGTTGACAAATTCTGCTGACTTTTTTGAAGCTTACGATCAGTTGCTGCCAGAATATGCGGCCAGCGCCATCCAGTTTGCGGTCGCCAGTAATGACAGCGCGATCGGTGCCCTGTCGAGCCGACTTGATGCGGCGCGACGCAGCCCGGACGGCACAGGCGGTATCTGGTTGCAGGAATTCGGCTATTTCGCGGATCGCGAACAAACCTCCTTTGGTCCCGGTTATCGTGGGCAAGGCGTTGGCGTGGCTGGCGGGTTTGACCGCCCGGCAGGCCCGTTTTATGCGGTTGGTGTCAACTTTGTCGGCGCGGCCAGCGAAATCGAAGAATCAAACGGCGTTGACCAGCCGATGACCGCCCTCACCGGACAACTCGGTGTATATGGCGGTATTGATTTTGGCGGTGCTTTTGCCGGTGAATTCTACGCCGGTGCCGGCGTCGACAGTTTTGAAACGGAACGCCGGGTTCTGATCGGCACGTTCGATCAGACGTCGATTGCAGAATGGACCGGTTATCACTACGCAGCTTCGGCCCGTTTTGCCCGCGATTTTGAAATGGGTCGCTGGTATGCCCGGCCATCGCTCTCCGTTGATTATCTCAGCCTCTATGAGAGCGCCTATACGGAGACCGGTGGCGGACCGGGTATCGATCTGATTGTCGATGACCGCGAAAGCTCGACTTTCTCATCGACGGCGAGTTTCACCGTTGGCGGGCTTTATGGCAGCGATGCCAGCTGGTGGTCGCCGCAGGTGCGCGTCGGTTATCGCAATGATTTCAGCGGCGATACGGCCATCACAAACGCCCGGTTCAACGGCTATAATAACGAGTTCTCCTTCCGGTCCGAAGATCTGCCGGGCAGCGGCTTTATAGTCGGCATGGCGTTTCAGGCCGGGTCGCAATATTCGACCTTCTCGTTTGATTACGATGCCGACCTGCGCGATGGATTTGTGCGGCACACAGCCCGACTGGTGCTTCGTCTGGTTTTCTAGGAAACCGGCGGTTAACCGTCTTTCAGCCAAAGAAGGGGCATGCATTTATTGCGTGCCCTTTTCTTTTGCCTGATTTCGGGCCTGTTGGCAGCGTGTGGACACTCACCGCCCGCCCAGACCCACGATGCCTGCCTTATTCTGGAAGACAATCGTGCGTGGTGGCGGGATTTACGGCGTAGCGAAGACCGGTGGGGTATTTCTCCGGGAATTCAGCTGGCCATTCTGAAGCGGGAATCCTCATTCGATGCCAATGCTCGCCCGGCCCGCCAACGATTGCTGGGCTTTATTCCGGGACGACGCCCCTCCTCTGCCTATGGCTATGCCCAGGCGCTGGATGGAACCTGGGACTGGTATCGTGATGAGACCGGCCGTCGCGGTGCAGATCGAAATGATTTCGGTGATGCCGTCGATTTTATTGGATGGTACGGCCATATGAGTGGACGCCTGTCCAGCATCTCGGC
>BQJI01000087.1 GCA_021604625.1 Hyphobacterium sp.
GCCGATTGACCGCTCAAGACGTTTCGACAAACCATTCAGTTCAGCGCGAAACGCCACGCCGTCATGATGAATGTCGCCGAGCTCTCCAGTCCAGACTTTCACGCGCTGTGAAACATCGGACCAGTCAACGCGATACAGGCCGACCTGCGCGCTATTCCAGACACCATTTGCCAGATCGACCTCTGTTAAGCCGTCAAAATCAAAAGCACCGGAGATCTCGCTTGTTGCAGCTTCACGTCCGGTGCGCGTCTCGACATCTGCGGCCGACACGCCCGTTGCCGCCCGATAAGTGACCGCATCAAACGTCAGATCCAGATCATGGTCAGTGAATCCGAAAACCTCGCCATCGCGGCGTTCAACCCGCCAGCACCAGGCAAGTGTTGTCGCGCCAGCATCCAGCCGTTTCTGCATTTCAGATGGGATATTCAACATGGGATCAGAGCCGGATTTCAACAATGGGAAGGTCGGGAATATCGCCTGCCTCGAAAGCATCCAGCGAGATATTCAACTGATCGGTATCGAACCGGACCGGCACATCGAACCGAAAACCCGCTGTCAAAGCCGCCCCGTCCGCAGGTGGGGTGGTAAAAACTACCTTGCCGGTTTCAGGATCGACGCCAAAATCGGTGCCGAGGACCAGCTCCGCGCCATCAATCGCGATGCGCACACTGTCCGCAACAGGTTTGTCGATCACGCGATCATAGGCTGATCCGGCATCGCCATAGCGTTTGACCAGTTGAAATTCAGCCGTCGCTCCATCGCCAATTCCCAGCGCCTGATCCAGCGACGTCACCGGCGCACAACTGGCATGATCAACGGGGTCTCTGAACCGAAATCCGTAGAGTTGACCGCGACGCGCTTCGAAGAAAGCAATCAGCGTTGCGAGATCATCGCGGGACTTTACCCCCGGCGCAGCATTCCATCGGCGGCGTGATTGGGCCCACGGCGAATTACGTTCCTCGCGACCTGACGCCAGCGCGACAATTTCCGTTCGCCGCACCGGCCCACCGCTTGCGCCCAGAGCGACGGAAAAAGGAAATGATATTTCATGAAATTGAGACGTCATAACCGGCTGGCTCCCCTGCGGACGGCGCGCGCCAGAGCTGTCGCAATCTGGCCTTCTGAACGACGAATGGTTTCAGCGGATGCCGCGCCCTGAAGGTTAATGGTGACATTGACGGCTGGCGATCCATTGATCTGCCCCGCACTCGATGGTGTGAAGATTTCAGGTCCGCGCTCGCCCACCAGATAGGCACCGCCGGGCTGAACCGGGCCGCCTTCGGCGCGCGCACCGAAGAACGGCAGGTTCGCGCTCAACTGCCCCACCAGATTATCAATCGGACCGGTTATGAAGCGCTCCGTCGCAATCCGCGACAAGTCCCTCAGAATGGCATCTGCCATGGTGGAAAAACTCAGCTCCCCGGTCCTCGCGGCGCGCGTCAAAGCACCTTCAATACTCTGCCCGGCGCGTTCAAATGCGGCGCTCATGGCATCCGCCGCATGCTGGGCCGGACCATTCGCCAGCGCTTCCAATGCTGCACCAGCGCGTGCAGCATTTTCCGCAACATGTTCGGCGTTTTTCTCGTCATATTTCATGTTTTCTATCCGGCCAATGGGCAAGCAGGGCGTCCAGATTGCTGCGGCTCAATGCTGCGCTTTGCGGCTGCGTCAGGATCAACCATTCTTTCAGCGATAATCGCCAGAATTCGCGTGGTGAAATCGCAAACCGCATCGCGCCGAGCCGCAGCCAGTCTCGAAACGGGAGGTCGGTCACAGCGCGCGTTCAAAGCTATCGGCGACCGATTTTGCTGCAGCTGTCGGATCGATGCGAGCGCCCGATAAATCCAGTGCCACACCCTCCCCGCCTTTCAGTAAAGCCTGCACAACCAGGATCAGATCCCGGGCCGTCATGGCTTTCAGCCGATCACCCAGATCAGCAAAGCCCGAACATCCCAGACCCGCTTCAATCTCGGCGAGCGCGCCCAGCGTGAGGCACAGCGTCCTCGCCTCCCCGTCAATGATCAGCGACACCTCGCCGCGCGCCGGATTCATCTAGACGGCCGTGAAGATCAGCGCGCCGGCCGAGGCCAGCGACAGGGAATAGCTCGCCTCGCCATCATGCCGACCGGCATATTCCAGCGCCGCGATCTGGAAGGCGCCCTCGATGATCCCGAAATCGGGGATCAGCAATTGCCAGTTCGGCGTCGCCTGATGGAAGAAAGCCTGACGCACCGTCTCGTCCGCCGCGGCATCGACAAAAATGCCCGCCCCGGTCACACCGCAAGATTTCACGCCCGCACCCGCGATCAGTTCGCGCCATCCATCCGGACTGTCCGACGTGGTCGCATCCACCGTGCGCGCATTCAACGTGATGGTCCGCGCGCGCAGTCCGGCAACACTGGTGAAACCTTCCGGCGAACCTCCATCGCCGATTTTAAGCAGCAGGTCTTTTCCGCGTTGTGCGGTCATATTCTACTCCGTCAGTTTGTTTGAATGAGCGCCTGAACCCGCAAAACGCCGTGGGCCAGGCGGCTGTCAGCGGTGCGGAAAACGTCCGAATAGACGACCCGGCAGGAGATGAGCGCAAACCCACCGGTCAGCGTGAATGACGCCTCATGTGCTACTGCGCGGATGAGGCCGAGCATGTCCTTGGTGTCGCGGCGGGCAATGTCCCGTGTCCACAGATGCAGGGTCAGCCGGTGCTCGATCAGATCGACATCACTGGCATTTTTGGGTTCGCTGACACCCCGTCCCACGGTCAGATAGGGATAGGCTGTCCCTTCCGGCGCACCATCAAATATCCGCGGTGTTTCGCCCAGCACCGCTTGCACACTTGTATTGTCCGATAGAAGCGTCAGCAGCGCCCCCTGGAAGGCCGCCTCGGCGCTCATAACCCCACCCGCTTATAGGGCGCGAGCAGGCTTTGGACCGCTAGCGGCAGGATGCGCGCGCTATCCCCGTCGCGGTTCAGATAGGCGTCTGCCGTCAGGCGCAATACCGCTTCGCGCAACGCTTCCGGCACATCATCGGGGTCCGCGCCGTATCCCGCATCGAAGATTATTTCAATGCCGGCAGCAGCGCGTCCCGGTCGGGGAAAGCCACCGGATCGCACCGCGATGCGTCCCGGATCCGATTGCGCATCGACGAAATAATTCGCCCCGTCCCAGACGGTGCCGACATCGTGCGCGTCATACGTGGTGATCGTGTTGACCGAAATCAGCGGCGGCATTGTCAGCCGAAATTGACGGCCATTATCCGCCATTCGGCCCGGCAAATCCCAGCGATCCAGCCACTCGCGATAGGTCCGCGATATCAGCGCCCGACCGGTTTCTGCCTCGACACGCTGGCGCGCAGAGGCGATCAATTGCAATATAAGGTCGTCGTCGTGGTCAGTGCCAATGCGGAGAAACGCTTTCGCGTCAGACAGCGTAACGGGCTCGACCGTCGGCGGCGTGACGAGTTGAAGGGTCATTTTGGGTGTCCTGTTATGAGTGAAACCGGATCGGTGAACGAACGCCAGACACAAGCCCGCGCCAGGGCAGAGGCGGATGTCGCGCTTTTATTCCCGCCAGTGCGGGATATTCGGATGGTGTATAATCTGACCTTGCCGATTACGGTGCTCACCGGGCTGACGGTCTGGAGTTTTGTGGCCAATGCCACGGTCACTGCGTTTGTGTTGGCGTCAATAACTGGCGCGATGGTGCTGACAAACTGGTTCTTTTTTCTTCGCGCGGCCACCACAGTACCGAAAGCACCGAAGCAAATGCCTGAGTATCGGGCGGGCTGGAGCGTGCCGCTTCGCTTTCAGCCGGAAATCCGCTGGCAAGCGATTTCGCTGTCGGCCCGCGCCGTCGGGTTCTTTATTGTTTTTATCCTGACCATGGCGGCGTTGGTTTCATTTCTTCAAAGTGTCGACTCCGCAAGCGGACGTTTTACAACCCTATTCCGCGTGTTCTTCATTGGCTTTCTGCTCGGCATGCCGATCGTCATTCCGCCCGGTGCCTTGTTGTCCAGTCGCTACGGGATAGGCAAAAGCGGCCGACTGGCACGCGATAGCGGCCTGCCGATCTTCCTGATCCGTCGCCGCGAAGCAGCGATTGAAGCCCTCCGCAAGAAATGGCCGGATGCCGTACCGGTGGAAGAGCACAACCTCGAAAGAACGGTCTGCGAAGATGTTGAAGACGACCCGATGCACGCGGTCAAAGCCACTCTGGCCTCATTCCTCGCGCACACGCTGAATTACGCGGCGGGCGTCACAGTCTTCATATCCAGCATCTGGTTCGCTAACGGGCAAATGGAATGGGAATTCTCCGATGCATTGGCTCCGGCAATCGTCCTGACGCTGGCATTCGGCTGGATCGTCAATTGGAAATTGCCCCTTTTTGAAAACCTGATTCGCAGGCGTGTGTTCAAAATTCCAGCCCTTGAAAGAGGCACGGGCTCAAAAAGGGATCCAGCTGGATGACGCTCCCATTCCGTTTCCGGGGATTCTTCGAACGCACAATTGCCGACCGCTACCGGCCCGAAGAGGCCGAAGCCGCGCGTTTTGCGCCTGAGCAAATATACACGCCGCTGCCGCAATGGCAGAGAGCCGCCAAATGGGCGCAACTCGTATTCTTGGCTGCTGTGCTGATCGCAACACAGATCATACCGCAACTCGCTCTCGCCGCCTGGGTCGGGTTTTCAGCAACGCATTTTGCGTATTTTGCGCTGGTCTTTCACAACAATCCCGGTCGAGCGTCCTTTCCCTTCCATGACTTTGATGAGATGCCCTTCGTGCGCTATATGCCACGTTTCTGGCTGTCGGTTCGGCGACATCTCATAATTGCTGCTGCCTTCCCCATACTGGATATCGTTGGCTTTTCCCTGCAAGGTCTGGGAAACATCCAACCGCAGGCGGGATTCCTGACAATCCCGCTTGCGTTTGTAGGCCCCTTCTTCGTCTGGGCCATGTTCTGGACTGCCAGCCGGGTGTCGATCATCCGGATCGACGATCATCCCACCGCTCTGGCCATGTTCACCTGGGAGCCTCGCTCCATCCGCGAAGGCCGAGATGCTTTCCAGACAGAATGGCGAAAGCGATGGGCAGAAGCCAAATCCCGGGACGAGGCTGCTGCCCCGCCCCGGGACAATGATGAAACGCCTTAGCTCAGGCCGAATTTCAACAGCTTGATCGCGTTGAAATCCTGCACGCCGCCGCCCACACGCTTGGTCGTGTAGAACAGGACATAGGGCTTGGCCGAATAGGGATCGCGCAAGACCTGCACGCCCTGACGATCGACCACCAGATAGCCCCGGCGAAAATCACCAAAGGCGATGGCGAAGGCATCCGAACCAATGTCCGGCATGTCTTCCGCTTCGGTGACAGAATAGCCCAGCAATGTCGCCTGCCCGCCCTCGGTCAGAGACGGCTGCCAGATATAATCACCATTTGAATCCTTGAATTTGCGCACCGCCGAAACCGTTCGCCGGTTCATCACAAAGCGGCCTCCGGCGCGATAGCCCGACTTCGGCGCATAGATCAGATCAATCAGATCATCGGCCGGATCGCTGGCGGCAAAATCGCCATCCACACCGGTCGCGACATAACCGATCTCACCCCACACCGCCGAGGCATCCACCGTCTTGGTATAGGCAAGGAAGCCCTTCGGCTTGTTGGTGCCATTGCCATTGATGAAGGCATCGCCCTCCTGCGCGGCAAAGACGTCCTGCACTTCTTCCGCCAGCCATTGGTCGATATCGACCAGCGCATCATCCAGCAGCGCCGTCGTCGCCGCCGGCATGGCGTAAAGCTCAGCCGTCGGGAAATCGAGCAGGTCGAGGGTCGGACTGTCAGTCTCAGGACGCGAGGCCGTTTCTGACACCCAGCCCGTAGCCGCTCCGCCGAGGCTGACCGGCTTTTTGAACGTCGAGGCCGTGGTCTGCTTGACGCTGGCAATGGCGCGGATCGGTGAGGCTGTTGTCAGCATCCTGTCAATCAGCGCTTCGGTTTCAGCCGGGGCGACATAGCCGCCGTCCGATCCAGTGCCGACCGAGAGGGATTTGCCCTCAATCAGGGAGGAGGTTTCACCAGACCGCATATAGCCGTCCCAGGCCGTCTTGTTTTCGGACGCGGCTTTGCCTTCCAGACCGGGACGCGAAGCATCCAGCGTCAGTCGATCCAGCCGGTCCTGAGCCCGGTTCAAGGCCGCATCAATGCGCGAAACCTTGTCATCCAGCAGCGGGTCTGCTGCCGATTTCGCCTCGATCTCGTCCAGACGCCGATCATTAGCATCCTTGAACGCTTCAAAGGCGCATAAGACTTCGCTCAGCGCCGCGCGGGTATCCGCCGATGGCGCGGCCATCTTGGTTTCCTTCGTCATGTAATTCCTCTTGAGTGACGATGGTTATGCGGCGACCGCCGCGGGATCCGAGACGCGAAGACGCGCCTGCGGCAACATGGGGAAAGTCACGATCGACACTTCCCACAAATCAATCTGGATAAGTTCGCGACCGCCGCTTGATCGCGGCGCAAATCGCTCGGTTCGAAAGCCAATGGACAGACCGTCCACCGCGCCTTCCCGGATCAGGCCGGCCGCAGCGCGTCCGCGCGGGCCCGCCATCAATATCCGGCCGCGCACAAACAGCCCTTGCGCGTCCTCGCGAATATCGTCCCACACACCTACAGGTTCCCCCGCATCGTGCTGAAACAACATCCGCACGCCTTTTGCGCTGCGCCGTTGAAGCCCACGTGAAAACGCCCCGCGCCGGACAATATCCCTGTTCAGATCCGCCAGACCGAACAGGCTGGCATAGCCTTCAATGCGCACGGACGCGCTTGCCGCCATCGCGTCATTCATTCACCTGGCTCCATTATGCAAAACTAGTCGCGCCGGCTTTCGAGCCGCCGTTCAATCCGGGTCAGGGCTTCACGCGCCTGCCCGATCTGTTCTTCCAGTCGTGCCAGGCGCTCGCTCGATGATCCGTGCAATTCAGCTTCCGCTTCCAGCCGGTCCAAACGCTCACCGGCTGCCCCCGCCCAGATCAGAGCCCCGCCGGTTTGCATCACCAGCGCGAAGACAACGCCCAGCGTTACCGATCTTTCCATCCGCCAGCTCGTCATGGCGCATCTGGCAGGCCGAGTAGCCGACGCTTTTCGACATCGGTGAGAAAATCGGCCGCGCTGATTCGGGCCCAGTCATTGGCACGTTCATTTGCCAGCGCAGGCAAGGCCGATGTGTCGGCGACTATTTCAAACGTTTCGTCCGTCCAGGGTGACAACCAGCCGCTCAACGCACGCGCCGTCTTCCGCACCAGCGGCAGGAGTGTTTGCCGCCAGAATGCCAGATTGGCCTCTTTATAATTCGCATAGGTGTTGTCGCCCGGCAGTCCCAACAACATCGGCGGCACGCCAAAGGCTTGTGCAATCTCGCGCGCCGCTTCCCGCCGCGCTTCGATGAAATCCATATCCGCCGGTGACAACGCCATCGGTTTCCAGTCCAGCCCGCCCTCCAGCAACATGGGCCGTCCCGCATTGGCGGGACCGGTATAGGCCTCGGACAATTCGGCTTTCAGCCGGTCAAACTGATCTTCGGTCAGGTTCGAGCCTTCGCCGGAATTGAACACCAGTGCGCCGGATGGTCGTGCCGCATTGTCCAGCAATCCCTTGGCCCACGCCCCGCCTGCATTGTGAACATCAACGGCATTCGCCGCTTCCATCGGGCTCAAGCCGTAGTGGTCATCGGTCGGGTGAAACAGCCGCATGTGCAATATCGGTGATCGGCCACTGGCGCGATCGCGCGCAAAAGTCACTTTTCGACCATTCGCCGCATATTCCCAGCCATCGGGCCAACCCCGCTTGCCGGGCAGGACACGCATACGGTCCGGGCGCAGGGTGAACATCTCGCGGGGCGCACCATCCAGTGCCGCCAGCTCCAGATAGCTGTTTCCGGAAATCTGCAGAAAACCGTAATGCGCTTCCAGCAGTTCCTGGATCGATTGGTCCGGATTGGGTGATTGCAAAAGTCCGGCAAATGCATGCGAGGCCGCTCCATCCGATTGCACGACGAGCGGCGTTGACGCCGCCGCTTCGGTGATCAACCGCACGCAGCGATGCACGATCGGATTTTTGGCAAATCCTTCCCTGGACAGCGCCGCATAATCACGACCCGACCAGGCCGCCCGCGTCCCGAAAGACAGCGCGATCAGCGGCTTGGCCGAGGATGATTTTGTATTGAGCCCAAGCGATCGGGCGAGTTGGTTCAGCATGTCTCTCTCACATTTGCCGCAGACGCGGCGCGGCCCTGGTGGTCATCAGCAATTCACTGACCGCCCAGACCAGCGCATCGACGCGATCCGGGCTTTTTGAACCGGCATCCGGCGATCCGAACGCACACATCTGATCTTCAAGCGCCGGGAAGCGTCCGGCATGTTTCACCCGTCCCGCCGCATAAAGCGCGGCAACCGGTTCTGCCCGGGCGCGCTTGCCGCGACTGGCCCGAACCAGCTTCACTGGCAGGCTTGTGCGCGTCGCTTTCAACACCGACGCAACCATGTCACCGCCCTGATTGGATTCCGCGACCACGCAATCGGCTTCAAATCCGTCATAAGCAGCCCCGACAGCCTCGGCCCAGTCAGCGGGTTTTGCCGGGCCGAAGGAGCGATCGGCCAGAACAATGGCTATTCGATCACCGCCTTCGCCCAGCGCGCCTGCGACGATGATTCCGCATTCATCCGAGCGGTCATGCCCCGTTGCGGGAGGGTCAACGGCAACAATGATCCGTTGCGGGTCGACGGCATCCATTCCGCAGGCGTTTTCGATATCACGGCGTGCCCAGAGCGCGCCGTCAGGGTCTTCGATCAGAAGGCCGTCCAGCTCTTGTCGCCCCAGCAATGAGCCGCCATAGGCATGGGTTATGGCTTCGACGAACCCCGCAGCCAGAAAGGCCGAATTGTCGCGTGTTGCGGCGCGCTTCGTCACCACGCCGGGAGCTTTTACCAGTGCCTTCAGCGCCGGAATGGGACGCGGCGTCGTGGTGACGGCCAGCCGTGGCTGCTCGCCCAGACGCAATCCCATTCGCAACGTATCCAGCGTCGCTTGCGGATAGGACCACGCCGCAAATTCATCCGCCCAGGCCGCGTCAAATTGCGGCCCGCGCAGACTGTCCGGATCTTCCGCCGAAAACACAAAGCCTTGCGCGCCATTCGGCCAGACCAGACGTCGACGCGAACTTTCATAGGCCGGGCGTTC
>BQJI01000088.1 GCA_021604625.1 Hyphobacterium sp.
GTTTATGCCTTGGCAGTCGATGAAAAAGCCCGTCATGACTCATCCCATATTGAAACCCGGGCCAAAAAGGACGGCAATGGATTTCGTCTGAATGGTCAGAAACGTTTCGTTGTCTGTGGAAATGGCGCCGACATGCTGATCGTGGCCGCGCGAATGGACGATGATAAACTGGGGCTGTTTCTTGTAGACCCCGCAACAGATGGCATCGAACGCACACTACGTCGTTCTGTCGATAGCCACGCACCAGCAAATATCAATTTCGACAATGTCAAACTGGACGGTGATGCGCTGCTGTCCGAAACCGAGGATGGCGCTGCATTACTGGACATGGTTTTGGATGCCGGCCGGGCCTGCCTTGCGGCCGAGCAACTTGGTTTGGCTGAAGAGGCGTTCGGGCGAACTCTGGACTACATCAAGGAACGCGATCAATTCGGTCAAAAAATTGGTTCTTTCCAGGGGCTTCAGCATCGCGCAGCTCACCTCCTGACGGAAGTGGAAATGACCCAGTCACTGGTCGTCAAAGCACTCCGGCAACTTGATGAATCACCATCGCAGGCCCCTTTATGGATAGCGGCGGCAAAAGCCAAAGCCACCAAAGTGGCCAGACTGGCAGCCGCGGAAGCCATCCAGATGCATGGCGGCGTTGGCATGACCGACGAATATGAAATCGGTTTTTTCTACAAACGCGCACAGGCCGTCGGCGAATTTCTCGGCGACGACGCATGGGGGGCCGCGCGCGTTGCAGAACTAAGCGGCTACTAGATCATCCCGACACGTTTATCTGGAGGGCGGTCTGCGGGCCGCCCTTTTTTTATGCCCAAGTCCTGCCGCAATTATTTAGCCAGATAGGTAGCAGTTTGGGAGGACGACATGACAGAAATCGGAATTGAGCGCGCCCATGGTCGTGGCGGTGTAACGGCAAGATTGTTGATCCTGATTTCCATCGTCTGCCTGGCGGCGGGCTTGTTATCGCCAATGCTGGCGACCCGGCGGCTTGTGTTCTTTACCGATGCACATTCGCTGATCGATGTCACGCGGGCCTTGCTGGAGAACCAGAATTACCTGCTCGGCATCGTCATACTTGTCTTTTCAATTCTTTTTCCTGTCGGCAAAGCCATTTACCTGGCCGCTGTGAATGCCGGTTGGGCGCATGGCAGGAACGCCCTCTCCTGGGTCGACAGATTCGGTAAATGGTCGATGATGGATGTTCTGATCGCCGCAATCATCGTGTTCAGCCTGTCGGGCGACCGGGCGATCCAGATCATGGAACAACCCGGCCTCTACTTTTTCACAGCCGCGATTTTCGGCTTGATGATCGCCTCTGGTCTAATTCTCAAAGACGCAAACCCGCAACGCTAGCAGGCGGTCAAACGGTTCTCGCCAATCGTCTTGCACATCGGGAAAATGGCTTCCCAGGTCGATGCACCATCATTGGTCATGTAGATGTCGTATTCGTTGTCATCGAGCGCAATCAGCACTTGAATCCCGCGGCTTGTATTCCGGAATCGGATGAATTGCCCGCCTTCGCGCTGCGTTTCCGTCATGCAGAGCGTCGTGCCCAATGTTTCCGCTTCAGCCATCGTCACGGAACCGAAAGTGTTCACTTCGATCTCCTCCAGTCGGCGCTGAAGGCGCGATCGCGTTATATTTGACGGTGCGCAGATATCATAGGCAATGACATCGACCTGCCCCGTTGCCGTATTGCCCAGACCGCTGCGGTTTTCAGCCGTGAAATCAAACGTTACAGCCCCGGGGTCTGACGGCAGGGTGACATTGATAACGCCGCTCAGAGGGTCGAATGTATACGCCGTTGTTGGCGGGGTCGTCAGTATGAAACGATCTATTTCGATATTGCTATCAACATGATCGTCGAGATCAGTTTGAAATGTACCGGCGGTGTCGTCGGGGATCGCAAAAGCCATGACCGCTGGCACCGGCAAGGCGCCAACATTTATATTCGCCGTCATTGCCGTCGACCATCCCTCCGAATTTCCAACGCGGTAGGTGAAGCTGTCCGACCCACCAATGCCGGCTGCTGTATAGCTGTAAGCGCCCGTTGAACCGTCCAGTGTTACCGTTCCGAGCGAAGGCTGCGTTACGATCTCAAATCGGTCGAAATAGCCGGTGGAATAACTCGCCAGGGCACCGCTTGCCGTACCAAAAGCCGTAACGTCGAAGCTATGATCCGTCGCGGTCGGGGCGACCAGCGTCCCTGCATCGCGCACGGCTACAGACGTCGAGCCGCGAATAGTACCATTGACCTGCATCTGAAATTGAAAACGTTCCCGCGCGCTGAACGGCGTGACGTAATCCGTGCTGATGAACACACCGAATGTCGGCGTCTCATTTGCACCAACATTCAACACAAGCGTGTCCGCAGCCGGTGCCATGCACGCACCACTTCCGTCTGTCTGGCAAACTTGGCCGGTTGCCGGCAATCCGGAATCAAGCGACTGCGCACTGACCGTGACATCGTCGGCGCCACCAAGATTGATGGTTGCAACCGAGAACACGCCGCGGCGACCGTCCGGAATATCCACAATGCCATTGTTTCCGATGGTCGCACTCAGCGCGATAATGTCGGGGCCACCGGTTGCATCCGCACCGAGGTCCACCGTGTTCAGGCCGGGCGATACGGACGCCATCGGCGCATTGTCGCACGATGCATACGGCGCAAAGCGAACACCGGAGACATCTTCGCCAGGCGTCAGCGAAATCAGATAAGTTTGGAAGCCACCAGCAGGAATGTCGACGGGCGTGTCCGGTGATCCGACCAGTGCATTCGTGTTCGGATCAGTGCGTTGATAGCTGAACGTGTCACGGTTGGGACCATGATGCTCGATGATACAATTAACCGCCTCAACTTGATTTGGATTGATAACCGTCATGAATGCAGTTGCGGCCGATCCCGTTGTCACGAACCGGCTGGTCGGCAGGACAGATGACCGCAGCCGTCTGTTGGGGACCGCCTGCGCCGGAAACCCTACCGCATAGCGCCGCAAGGCTTCGGATGCGTAGGATTCACCATTCTGCCCGATTGGTACGCCGCAGAAACTGCCCCGCTCCGGGCACCGTATTGTCGGATCAGAATACTGGGGCGTACGGTTTGAGCCATACGCCATGACTGACGTGAAAATGCCGCCGTCGGCATTGGCACTGTCGATACGATATCCCCGTGCCCAATCCACTGGTCGTCCGCCACTCCCGGCACCATCGGTCTGCACGCCATGGGTCAGACCCATATTGTGACCGGTTTCATGCGCCAAAGTCAGTCCGTTGTGACAAACATTGATGTGGGATCGTCCAGTAAAATTGCTGGTGGGATCATGCACATAACCCAGCCCGCAGAAGCTCTCGCGATCAGCATCATACACCCTGTTCAGCGTCACAACATCAATTCCGAGCGCATCGATACGATCCTGCAACCCGGAAAAAACGCCGTCCCGATTACCCGCATTGGTCAGCAAATCGTCGCTGGGGTAGTCGCGTGCGACATCCATAAACTGCAATTGCGTGAGGTCTGTAAACAACGGCACGTCAGAAATGGTGAGCGCCGTCTGCATATTTCCGATGTCTGTCGCAGCGAGATCCGGCAAACCCCACCCGTGGGCCTCGATCATCTCGATATCGTAGATATAGAGAAAATCGAGCGTGTCCGAACCAGCCTGTGCGGATTCGATTTCAGAATTCGCTGTAGAGGACGGATACAAGCGCACAATTGGATCCGGGATACCATCTTCGTAAGTCGGCTCGTCCGGCGCCCGTCGCAATACCAGGTCGCCTTCAGCGTCCGGTTCAATGACAAATACGCCGTTATCCGTCCAGACACGCCCATAAGTCGCGTTCAGACCGACATGAAGCAGGACGCCCTGCCCGGTTTCCGGAAATGTGATCTGGATATGCTGGCCGCCAGAAGCGGTTTCGTTGATCTGCCGAACCTCACCATCAAATACAAATCCATCGGGCATCGGTACGGAAAGTATTTCGCCCGGATTCAAATCTGATATCGACGGCGCGAGACGAATTGACCAGGCTTCAGCCAACACCTCATTCGGGCCCGGATATTCAACATCACCTGTGGCTTCGGATGCAGCGGGGGTATCAATATCCCAAGCCGAATTATTCTGCGCCAATGCAACGGACGAAACCGACAACAACAAACCAGGCAGAATCCAACGCATAAAACACCTCTTGATCTGACACCAAGCATGACTCAATGCGTGAATGGGGCCAACCACAAAGGCAGTATGGGAATGGTCGGAACGGCAGGATTTGAACCTGCGACCCCCGGTCCCCCAGACCGGTGCGCTAACCGGGCTGCGCCACGCTCCGAAACCAATCAAAAAGACAGCCGAAAAACAACTGTAGGGGACGCGTCTTATAGGAGTGGTATGCGTCAGCGGCAACCAAAGAAGTTAGTCGGTTGCCCTCGCTTGCAGTGCGGCATCGATCTTCGATTTAACAGCGAAGAGCTTTGCGATAATCGGATCTAACACCGACGATCCCGAAGTCGTGTTGGGCGTAGCCACATACCGTTCTGACAAACTTGGCACAGCTGCGACCGGAACAGCCTGCCCATCGGCCAATGCCGACACGGCCGCAACGCCATTCTCACGCAAATATTTCTGGGCACCCTTAATGGTATAGCCCTGCTCATAAAGCAAAGCCCGAATTCCACGAAGTAATAATAAATCACCGGGACGGTATAAGCGCCGTCCACCAGCCCGTTTCACGGGCTTGATCTGGGAAAAGCGGCTCTCCCAGAAACGCAAAACATGCGCGGGCAAATCAAGCGCTTCAGCTGCTTCGCTGATCGTTCTGTACGCGTCCGGCGCTTTATCACTCACTTGATCAGCCCTTGGATTGGCCCGCGTCGACTTTTTCTTTCAAGACCTGCGAGGGCTTGAACGTCAATACGCGCCGCGGATCGATCGGAACTTCTTCACCCGTTTTCGGATTTCGACCAATACGGCCATTCTTGTCACGCAGCAAAAAGGAGCCGAAAGACGAAAGCTTTACAGAATTTCCTTGTGCAAGTGATTCCGAAACCATCCCTAGCACCGATTGTACGAGATCCGATGATTCTTGCCGTGACAATCCGATTTTCTGGTGGACCGTGTCAGCCAGATCAGCTCGCGTTACAGTTTTACCTGACATTATATTCCCCCACTGGAAGAAGACAGGCTAGTCCCATCAGACTGGCTTCGTCAACGTGTTTGCAATCTACATAAACTAAAAACGCACTAATGTTGACCCCCACGTCAACCCGCCACCCAGAGCTTCAAGCAAACAGAGGTCGCCGCGTTTGATCCGACCGTCCGCAACCGCCTCGCCAAACGCCAACGGGACAGATGCCGCCGACGTATTGCCGTGTTTGGCAACAGTTGAAATGACCCGGTCTCTCGATATTTTCAGCTTGTCAGCAACGCCCTCAAGTATTCTTTGATTGGCCTGATGCGGGACAAACCAGTCAATATCCGCAGCCCTGACATTCTCGCGCTCCAGCAATCTTTCCATCGAATTCGAAATTTTCAGAACCGCATGCTTGAAGACGGCCGGACCTTCCATTGTCAAATGCCCGACAGTTTGCGTTGACGAAACGCCGCCCGTGGTTTTCAGCAAATCGGTGTGGCGTCCCTCGGATCTCAAATCATACCCGAGGATTCCATCTTGTCCGTCAGACCGTTCCAGAACCCAGGCACCGGCCCCATCTCCGAACAGTACGCAGGTCGTGCGATCCTCCCAGTTAAGAATACGCGACATGGTTTCGGCGCCGATGACAAGCGCACGATGGAACCCGCCATTCTTTAACAACCCGTCTGCAACCGCCAGACCGAATATAAATCCAGAACACACCGCCTGCACGTCGAAAGCAGCGCCATGCCGCATACCTAGACGCGCCTGGATGAGGGCCGCCGTTGATGGAAAAACAAGATCCGCCGTCGTTGTCGCAACTACGATGAGGTCGATATCATCGGGCGTCAGCTCCGCATCTTCCAATGCTTTTACTGCCGCCTGGTAACCGAGATCGGAGGTGGTTTCGCCTTCGGCGGCAATACGACGTTCCGTGATGCCGGTACGCGCGCGTATCCATTCATCCGTTGTGTCGACAAAGGTCGACATTTCAGCGTTGGTTAAAACCCGCTCGGGCAAATAACTGCCCTGCCCCGCCACACGCGATATCAATTGGGTCACGACGCTGTTTCGTCCCTGGATTCGTTCGCCTCTTTCAGACGGGTGAGATTCGCTTCAATTTCCGCGAGAAAGTCGCTTCCGGCAATATCGATACCGAGCCCCAGAGCCGTCGCGAAACCCTCACCATCGGTACCGCCGTGGCTTTTGATCACCATGCCATTCAAACCCAACAAAACCCCGCCATTGATAGAACGCGGATCCAGCTTTGCGCGCAAATGGTCCAGACCACCCATGCGCAGGAAGAGAGCGCCAATTTTCGCAGTCAGCGAACTGGTAAAGGATTCGCGCATCCAGTGCGCGACAAGCTTAACTGTGCCCTCGGCAGTTTTCAGCGCGATGTTGCCGCTGAAACCATCCGTAACGACGACGTCGGTTGATCCTAGCGAAATGTCATCGCCCTCGACAAAACCCTTATAATTGAATTTCAATCCTGCATCCCGGATCAAACCATCAGCAGCCCGAACCGTATCATTACCTTTCAGCTCTTCCTGGCCGACATTCAACAATCCGACCGAGGGCGTTTCAGACCCGTGAACAGCCCGGTGAAAAGCCTCGCCCATGATTGCGAATTCTACCAGCTGCGATGGCCCACACTCAACATTTGCACCAACGTCAAGCACAACGGTATGCCCGCGCGGCGTCGGCCAACTTGCCGAAATCGCGGGTCGGTGAACGCCTTTTTTCATACGCAGCACAACTTTTGAAATGGCCATCAGCGCGCCGGTATTCCCGGCTGACACCACAACATCGGCTTCGCCATTCTTGACCGTGGTCAAGGCATTCCACATCGATGACCCACGCGATCGGCGCACAGCCTCACTCGGCTTGTCGGTCATTCGCACTTCTGAATCGGTATGATGAAGCGTAATTCTGCCCCTGATTTCCGGATTCAGTTTCGCGATCAGAGGCTCGATCTGCACCGCGTCACCGTGAACCAGAAAACATGCCGACGTTGCCGGACGACGCTTCAGAATATGGTAGATACCGTCAATCGCGATTGATGGGCCGTTATCTGCCCCCATTGCGTCGACTGAAATGATAGGAGCGGTTCGTGTCATACGTGATATGGGCCTGCGCGCGAATAAATTATGGCTGAAAACGGCTCGTCGCGACCTTAGTCAATGGCGAAAGCGATGCAAGGCAGCATTCCCGTAGATCAAGCCTCAGAAATGACCGAACGCTAATTTGTCAGGCGAATCATTCGCTAAAAGAGATTGCTTCTCAAGCTCGCCGGAGGCCGCCAGGAAATAAGTCGCAAACCGTTCGCAACTGGGTGATGGTGTACCGTCAAAGAGATTTTCCGTCATGGCGCACGAAATTGCGGAGACCTCTCCGGAATCTGCAGCGTCGGAATACGATTTGAAACGTCCATAGAACACTTCCGCCATAGCACGTACTTTTTTGCCAATCCCGGTATCGCCAATTCCCATTTCGCGGAGTGCGGCATCCATATCCTTGAAAAAGTAATCGAAAAGCGCCTGGCCTGCCGTCCGGCCGCGCTCGCCTTCAGTATTCAGCTTCCGGATGATCAGGATCACATGCAGCGCAATCATTTCGAATCGACCCTCCGGCGTGTCAGGAACGCCACCTTCACTGTAGAATTCAGGCCGCCGCGCAGCCTCAACCGTTCGTACATAAAGCGCCTGTGTATGACGTTTGGTAGGGTTTGCGGGTTTGAGAAATGACAACATGCGATGAACACTCCCGCTTTGAAGGGCTTGAAGCTATGGTCTGCCTCGTTTAGGTCAACGCGAACAAGTATCGCGAACCGTGAGTTAGGGTTTAGTCCATGAAGCGTACATTGCTATTGGCTGTTGCAGCAGGATCTATTCTGGCTGCGGGCTGCACACCGGTTCTCCGCAATCACGGATTCGTCTATGTTGATGGCGAAGTGCCAACCATTGTGCCCGGTGAAGACAATCAGGCTTCAGTCCTGGAACGATTGGGCAGTCCGTCCACCCAGGGCGTGTTTGAATCAACAACCTGGTATTACATGTCGGATACACGCCAGTCGCTCGCCTATCAGCGGCCCCAGACAAGCTACCGGCGCATCATGGAAATTCAGTTTGATGAAACCGGCATGGTTGCATCGGTCGAAGAATACGGACTTGAGGACGGCCGCCGTGTCGCGCTTATCGGACGCGAAACACCGACGCCAGGTCGTGAAATGAGTGTGTGGGAACAATTGTTTGGCAATATCGGCAATATCCCCACCGAACAATTTGGCGGCGAGCAGAACCTGCCTGGTGGCGCTGGCGGTCCCCGTCGCGATCAATAGCAGCTTTTGAATTCAAACTTCAGGCATAAAAAAGCCCCGGTCATGTGACCGGGGCTTCTTCATTTCAGCGTCGCGTCACACCTACATGTGAGCGATAACTGCGAGCATCAAAAGCGCCACGATATTGGTGATCTTGATCATCGGGTTTACGGCTGGACCCGCCGTATCCTTGTAAGGGTCACCGACAGTGTCGCCGGTAACAGCAGCCTTGTGAGCGTCCGAACCCTTTTCATGCAGAACGCCATCGGAATCGGTGAACCCGTCCTCGATCGCTTTCTTGGCATTGTCCCAAGCACCACCGCCGGATGTCATCGAAATCGCGACAAACAATCCTGTAACGATCACGCCCAGAAGCATGGCGCCAACAGCTGAGAGCGCCGGTCCCGGTCCTGCAATCGTCATGATCACGAAGAACAACACGATCGGCGACAATACTGGCAACAGGGACGGTACGATCATTTCGCGAATGGCCGACTTCGTCAGAAGGTCAACAGCACGACCGTAATCCGGCTTGACAGTACCTTCCATAATGCCGGGGTTTTCGCGGAACTGACGACGTACTTCGACTACGACCGACTGAGCTGCTCGCCCCACAGCCATCATTGACATGCCGCCAAACAGGAAGGGCAACAAGCCACCGAATAACAGGCCGACAACGACATACGGGTTGGAGAGGGAGAAGTTCACAACATTCGCCGCAACTTCGGTGCCACCATAGATGAGGTCTGCAAAGAAACC
>BQJI01000089.1 GCA_021604625.1 Hyphobacterium sp.
GATCAGTCCACCTTCGAAGAAGATGTAGAACAGCATCATGTCCAGCGCGCAGAATACGCCAATCATCAGCGTTTCCAGCACCAGGAAGGCAATCATGTAGTCGGCAACCCGCTTTTCAATTTTCCAGCTGGCCAGAATGGCAATTGGCATCAGGAAAGCCGTCAAAAGGATGAAGAGTACTGACAGGCCATCGACGCCCATCCGGTAACCCATTCCGAACTCGGAAAACCACGCCACATGCTCGACCATCTGGAAGCCAGCGACATCGGCGTCGAAACGGAACATCACGACGATTGAAATCGCGAATGTGACAAGCGTCGTAAGCAATGCAACGCCCCTCGCATTCTTTTCGATGAATGCGCTGTCCTCGCCCCGCGAGAACATCTTGAACAGGGTGATTACAAAGGCGCCGATCAGCGGCGCAAAAGTTACGGCAGAGAGCATTTATTCGCCTCCCGCGCCGGCCATGGCCCAGATGGTGAGTGCCACCACCCCGATCAGCATGACGAAAGCGTAGTGATAGAGATAACCCGATTGCGCTCTGGACAGACGCCGTGCCGCCGCCATCGCCGACGCCGCAAACCCGTTGGGCCCGAAACCGTCAATGATACGCCGATCACCGACTTTCCAGAACAGATCCCCGAGCGCCGCCGCACCGCGGACAAAGACGAAATTGTAGATTTCGTCGAAATACCACTTGTTCAGCAAGAAGCTCTGCAGCGGTCCCTTTCGGGATGCCAGCCGCGCGCCAAAGCCTTCGTACCGAATATACAGCAACCAGGCCAAAGCAAACCCGAACAGCGTTACGCCAAGCGGCGTCCACAACACCCATGTCGGCGGATGGTGGCCACCATGATGCTCGCCCTCGCCTTCATGCCCGGCATCTTCGCCGTGCGATGTGGTTTCGGACGGCGCGGCATGATCGCCTTCGTCCACCACGGCTTCATGTGAAGCGGCCTCAGCGTCGGAATGATCGTCAATGATGGCGAGCGCCTGGGAAGCGGCATACTCATCGCCGTAATTTCCTTCAGCATATGGTCCCGCCGGAAGAGCCTCCTCCCAGAATGTGAAGGCATGGCGGCCAACAAACTGGTCCTTGAAGGCGACACCGGCGAAGACCGCACCGACGGCTAGCAGGATCAACGGAATCATCATCACAGGCGGGCTGTCATGGGCTTTTTCAAGCACGGCTTTCTCGCCGCGATATTTTCCAAAGAACGTCATGAACAGCAGGCGCCAAGAATAGAAGCTGGTGAGGCCGGCAGCGATGACGCCGATCCAGAAGGCCAGCATGCCGAACGGAATGCCCTCCTGCCCCATCATGAAGGCTTCCTCGATGATCATATCTTTCGAGAAGAAACCGGCAAAGCCGAGGAATGTCCCCGGAATACCGACACCCGTCAGGGCCAGCGTGCCGATAATCATCAGCCCGCCGGTAAATGGCAGATATTTGAAGGTTCCGCCCATCTTCCGCATGTCCTGTTCATCGTGCAGGCCATGAATGACCGAACCGGCGCCGAGGAAGAGCAATGCCTTGAAGAAGGCGTGGGTGAAGAGGTGGAACATGGCCGCGGAATAAAGACCAAGGCCGGCTGCGAAGAACATGTAACCAAGCTGCGAACAAGTCGAATAGGCGATGACCCGTTTGATGTCGTTTTGCGCGAGGCCGACCGTTGCGGCAAACAATGCCGTCGTCGCGCCGATCACGGTCACGAAAGCCGATGTCATCGGTGCGGCTTCGAACAGCGGATAACAGCGACACACGAGGAAGACGCCTGCTGTTACCATGGTCGCGGCGTGGATCAGGGCGGAAACCGGTGTCGGACCCTCCATCGCATCGGGCAGCCAGACATGCAGGAAAAATTGCGCGGATTTACCCATTGCGCCGATAAAGAGGAGGAAGGCGATCAACTCGATCGCATTGTATTCCAAGCCGAGGAAATTCCAGGTCAAAGCGGCCATGCCGTCAACATCGCTGAAGACGCTGTCAAAACTGACCGAGCCGAAAACAGCAAACACCGCCATGATACCAAGCGCAAAACCGAAATCGCCAACGCGGTTGGTGACAAAGGCCTTGATCGCGGCATTGTTGGCGGACTTTTTCTTGTACCAGAAACCGATCAGCAGATAGGAGGCGAGCCCGACGCCTTCCCAGCCGAAGAAGAGCTGCAGGAAATCATCCGCCGTCACCAGCATCAACATCGCGAAGGTGAACAGCGAGAGATAGCTGAAGAAACGGGCCCGATGCGGGTCGTGGCTCATATAGCCCCAGGAATAGACGTGGACCAGCGAGGAAACGCTGGTCACAACGACCAGCATGACGGCTGACAGAGCATCCAGTCGCAAGGACCAGTTGGCCTGAAAATCGCCAATGCTCATCCATGTCGCAATCGGAATGGTGCGGACATTTTCTGCAAAAATGACGTCGTAAAATACCCAGGCTGACAGCAGTGCGGACAGGATCAGCGCGCCGGTGGTGAGCGTCATGGCAGCCTTGTCGCCGATATAACGCTGGAACAGGCCGGAGATCACTGAAGCGAAAAGCGGGCCGAAAACGATGAGGAGCGGTGCCATTTTCTTCTAGCCCTTCATCAGATTCACGTCTTCGACCGAAATGTTTCCACGATTTCGGAAGTAGACGACGAGGATGGCCAGACCAACCGCAGCCTCAGCGGCCGCGACGGTCAGAACGAACATGGCGAAAACCTGTCCTGCGAGATCGCCAAGGAAGGACGAGAACGCCACAAGGTTGATATTCACCGCGAGCAGCAACAGCTCGACGGACATCAACAAGATGATCACGTTCTTGCGGTTCACGAAGATGCCGAACACCCCGATCGTGAACAGGATCGCGGCAACCGCGAGATAGTGTGACAACCCGATTTCGGTCATTCGTCCAGTCCCTCTCCGGATTTCACATCATGCATGGTCACAGCCGTCTTGCGGTCGCGTCCGACCTGCTCGGCCACATTCTGGCGTTTGACGTGCGGCTTGTGCTGCAAGGTCAGCACAATCGCGCCGATCATGGCGACCAGCAGAACCAGACCGGCGGCCTGGAAGAAATAGACATAATCATCGTAAAGCAGCATGCCGAGCGCTTCGAGATTTGGCACTGTATCCGGCGTTGTACTGGCGCTCGCCGGGGCGACAACACCGGCTTCTGTCCAGGCCTGCCCGACGAGAATGAGCTCGGCAGCCAATACGACAGCGACCAGCCCGCCAAACGGCAGATAGCTGAGAAAGCCCTGTTTCAACTCGGTGAAATCAACGTCGAGCATCATCACCACGAAAAGGAAAAGCACCGCCACCGCGCCGACATAGACAACGATCAGCAGCATGGCGAGGAATTCCGCGCCGAGCAGCACAAACAGGCCGGCTGCCGAGAAGAAAGCGAGGATCAGCCACAGCACCGACCGCACCGGGTTACGTGCCGCGACGACAAAGAAAGCGGACAGCACGGTCACGCTCGCCAGTATCCAGAATGTTATTACCTGCAGCATCAGCCGCCCCGTTTTATGTTGCGCCCGCCCTAGCGGTAAGGCGCGTCGATTTCCAGATTGCGCGCGATCTCGCGTTCCCAGCGATCACCATTCGCAAGCAGTTTTTCCTTGTCGTAGTAAAGCTCTTCGCGGGTTTCCGCGGCGAACTCGAAATTCGGACCTTCCACAATCGCATCGACCGGGCAGGCTTCCTGGCAATAGCCGCAATAAATACACTTCACCATGTCGATGTCGTAGCGCGTCGTGCGACGGGATCCGTCTTCACGCGGTTCGGCCTCGATGGTGATGGCTTGCGCCGGGCAGACGGCCTCGCAGAGCTTGCAGGCGATGCAGCGTTCTTCGCCATTGGCATAGCGGCGCAAGGCGTGCTGACCCCGGAAACGCGGGCTGAGTGGGCCTTTTTCAAACGGATAATTGATAGTTGGTTTCGGCTCCGCCATATAGCGGAGGCCCATCACAAATGCCTTCCAGAAATCAATCTGGAAAATGCCGCGAATGGATTGCGCTATACGGCTCATGAGGCGGCTCCCGAATAGGCGACATATCCACCGACGACGGCGACGGCAAAGAGTGAGGTCGGCAGGAAGATTTTCCAGCCCAATCGCATCAGCTGGTCATAACGGTAACGCGGGACCAATGCCTTCACCATGGCGAACATGAAGAAGAAGAAAATGACTTTCGCCGCAAACCAGAAGAACGGCGGAATGAAGGACAGGAATTCAAACGGTGCGTGCCAGCCACCAAAGAAGAGAATGGTCGTCATGGCGCACATCAGGACGATATTCAGATATTCGCCGATCATGAACAAAAGATACGGCGTCGAGGAATATTCCACCTGATAGCCAGCGACGAGTTCCGATTCCGCTTCCGGAAGGTCGAACGGTGGACGGTTGGTTTCGGCCAAGGCCGAGATGAAGAAAATGCCCGTCATCGGAATCATCACCAGGAACATCGGCACCGGCAATGTATGCAACGCCAGCATGTTCCAGTTCCAGAATCCGCCGGCCTGTTGCTCGACGATCACCGACATGTTCATCGAGCCGGCCAGCAACAAGACCGTGACGATGATAAAGCCGATGGAGACTTCATAGGACACCATCTGGGCCGCCGAACGCAGTGCGCCGAGGAAAGGATATTTGGAGTTGGAGGCCCAACCACCAATGATGATGCCATAAACACCCAGCGATGAAATCGCGAACAGATACATGATGCCGACATTGAGATCGGCGATCACCCAGCCAGGTGCGACCGGTACGACGGCCCAGCCGATAAAGGCGAGAATAAAGGTAATCAGCGGCGCAATCAGGAAAAGCGTGCGGTCCGCGCCTGCAGGCACGACGATTTCCTTGAAAACGAATTTCAGGAAGTCGGCAAAGGATTGCAACAGACCAAACGCGCCGACGACATTCGGGCCCTTGCGCATCTGGACCGCTGCCCAAACCTTGCGATCCATCAACAGCAGGAAAGCCAGAGAAATCAGCAGGACCACCATGAAGGCGAGAATTTGCAGCACGGCGAGCGTGGTCCATTGCACGGCTGGTGCCCAGCTTTCCCAACCAATCAATGTCTGAAGGAATTCCATGCTCTACTCCGCCGCTTGCGCGTGAGGCGCGGTTTTGAGTGCCGAACATTCCGCCAGGGTTTTCGATGCCCGGGTAATGGCGTTTGTCAGATAGAAATCGGCGATCGCTGACCGGAATGGATCACCGCCCATATCGCCTGCTTCGCCGATGGAGGCCACATCAAAATCAGCGGCACTGGCATGGCCCGGCGCGTGATCGAGGCCGCCAAACACGGGATGGTCCGCGATCAGTTTTTCACGCAATTCATCGATTGAGTTGTACGGCAAGGTCTTGCCAAGACGGTCAGACAGGGCGCGGAATATCGCCCAGTCTTCCTTGGCCTCGCCTTTCGGGAAAATGGCGCGCGTATTCATTTGAACACGACCTTCCATATTCGCCCACATGCCTTTTTTCTCGGTATAGGCCGCGCCAGGCAGGATCAGATCGGCGCGATGTGCGCCGCGATCACCGTGGTGGCCGATATAGATGACAAAGGCCTTGCCGAAATCAGCCTGAATTTCATCCGCGCCCATCAGGACGATTGTGTCCATCTTGGCCGATTGCATTTCAGCGACAGACTTACCGCTCTCGCCCGGCACAAAACCGAGATCGAGTGCACCGACGCGCGATGCTGCCGTGTGCAGGACATTAAAGCCGTTCCAGCCAGCTTTGACTGCACCGACTTTCGCGGCCAGCTCGCCGACACTGCGCAGAATTTGAGCCCCGTCAGTGCGGGACAACGCGCCCATGCCGACGATAATCATCGGCTTTTCAGCGTCTTTCAGGGTTTTGGTAAAGCCGCCGCGCTTGCCAGCGAAGCCATTGAGATCTGCCGGTCCGGTCCCGACCTGCTCGAACGGATAGGTCAGATCACCGGTTTCTCCGATCACACCCACCTTGATGTCGCGTTCCAGCCAGGCCCGGCGGATACGGGCATTCAGTACAGGCGATTCAAGCCGCGGATCGGTTCCGACCAGCAAAATGGCGTCGGCCTGATCAATTCCGGCAATGGTGGAATTGAACAACCAGCTTTCACGCAGACCATCCCCCAATGGCGCGCCATCCTGACGGCCATCAATGGAAGTGACGCCAAGCGAGCCAAACAAATCCTTCGCGGCTTTCAATTCCTCGATGGAATTCAGATCACCGGCGATGACGCCGATCTTGTCGGCCTTGCCGGACAATTTTGTCGCGGCAATGCCGAGCGCTTCATCCCAGGCCACCGGCGTCAGCTTGCCGTCCTTGCGGGCATAAGGCTTGTCGAGGCGCTGGGATTGCAGACCGTCCCATACAAAGCGGGTCTTGTCGGAAATCCATTCCTCGTTCAGATCGTCATTGACGCGCGGCATGATGCGCAGAACACCCGGACCCCGGCTGTCGACGCGGATCCAAGACCCCATCGCGTCCATCACGTCGATGGTTTCGGTTTTCTTCAGCTCCCACGGGCGCGCATTATAGGCGTAAGGCTTGGAAGTGAGCGCGCCGACCGGGCAGAGATCTATCACATTGCCGGAGAGTTCGGATTCAACCGCGGCTTCCAGATAGGTCGTGATTTCGGCATCTTCGCCGCGATTGAGCATGCCGATTTCCGGCGAGCCCGCGACTTCAGTCACAAAGCGCACACAACGTGTACACTGGATGCAACGGGTCATGATCGTCTTGATCAGCGGGCCCATATTCTTGTCTTCAACGGCGCGCTTGTTCTCGGTAAAGCGCGTGCCGGAGCGGCCATAAGCCATCGCCTGATCCTGCAAGTCACACTCGCCGCCCTGATCGCAGATCGGGCAATCGAGCGGGTGATTGATCAGCAGGAATTCCATGACGCCTTCGCGCGCCTTCTTCACCATGGGAGACGCTGTATTCATGGCTGGCGGTTCGCCGTTCGGCCCGCCGCGCATGTCGGAGACATTCATGGCGCAGGATGCCGCCGGTTTCGGCGCACCGACCAGTTCGACCAGGCACATGCGGCAATTTCCCGCCACGGACAGGCGCTCGTGATAACAGAAACGCGGGATTTCCTTGCCCGCCGCCTCGGCTGCCTGAAGCAGCGTGTAGTGGGTCGGAACCTCGATCTCGTCGCCGTCGACGATGATGGTGCGGAGATTATCGGTCATTTCGTTCCCCTACTCCGCAGCCATGTGTGAGACCGCGACGGGCTTGCCGGCGCGATAGGCGTTGATGCGATCTTCAATGTCGTGACGGAAATGGCGGATCAGGCCCTGAACCGGCCAGGCCGCAGCATCACCGAGCGCACAGATCGTGTGGCCCTCAACCTGACTGGCGACATCCAGCAGTTTGTCGATTTCTTCGGTCGAGCTTTCGCCGCGCACCATGCGTTCCAGCACGCGCCACATCCAGCCCGTGCCTTCGCGGCACGGCGTACACTGGCCGCAGCTTTCATGCTTGTAGAAATAGGACAGGCGCGCAATCGCCTTCACGATATCGGTAGATTTATCCATGACGATCACCGCCGCGGTGCCGAGGCCGGATTTCACATCCCGCAGAGCATCAAAATCCATCAAGACATCGGTGCAGGTATCCATCGGAATGCACGGCACGGAGGATCCACCGGGAATGACGGCTTTCAGGTTTTCCCATCCACCACGCACACCGCCCGCATGGGTTTCAATCAGCGTTTTCAACGGAATGGACATGGTTTCTTCGATATTGCACGGCTTGTTCACATGGCCGGATATCGAGAAAATCTTAGTGCCGGTATTGCCCTGACGACCAAAGCCCGCAAACCATTCTGCGCCGCGACGGATAATGGTCGGGGCGACAGCGATGGATTCGACATTGTTCACGGTGGTCGGGCAGCCATAAAGACCGGCATTGGCCGGGAATGGCGGTTTCAGGCGCGGCTGGCCCTTCTTGCCTTCGAGGCTCTCCAATAGCGCGGTTTCTTCACCGCAGATATAAGCGCCCGCGCCGTGGTGGACGTAACAGTCAAAGTCCCAGCCATGAATGTTGTTCTTGCCGATCAGCTTGGCTTCATAGGCCTCTTTGACGGCTTTTTCGAGCGCGATGCGTTCATCGACATATTCGCCGCGAAGATAGATATAGCAGGCCTTGGCGCGCATGGAGAAGGACGCGATCAGACAGCCTTCGACCAGGAGATGCGGATCATTGCGCATGATCTCGCGGTCCTTGCAGGTGCCGGGCTCGGATTCGTCCGCATTCACCACCAGATAGTGCGGGCGGGCGCCGACTTCCTTGGGCATGAAAGACCATTTAAGGCCAGTCGGAAACCCTGCCCCGCCGCGACCGCGCAGACCGGAATTCTTGACCTGATCGACGATCCATTCCGGACCCATATCAATCATGTCCTTGGTGGCCTTCCACGCGCCGCGCTGCTTTGCGCCATCCAGCCCCGGGTCTTCGCGACCAAACAGGTTCAGGAAAATACGGTCTTTATCTTCAAGAAGTTGAACCATGATCAGGCCTTTTCCTTCTTGGGCTTGGTATTCGGCAATTTGACCGCCTTGGCCAGCGATCCGTCATAGAGCGCGCCGTCCGTGAGCGCGGTTGATCCGCCTTGCGGTTCGGAACAGGAGCGACCGGTTTGCGAACCCGGCTTTGGCGTTTTGCCCGCCGCCAGATCGTCAATGATCTTGCCCATCGTCTCGGCGGTCAGGTCTTCGTAATAGTGATCGCCTGCCGTGTTTGAAATCTGCACCATTGGGCCGTTCGCACAGGCACCGAGACATTCAACTTCCATCCAGGCCAACTTGCCATCGTCCGAAACCTGTCCATTGGCACCGATCTTGTCGATACAGACCTTTTTCAGATCGTCGGCCCCGCGCAGCCAGCACGGCGTGGTGCCGCATAGCTGGATGAGGCTCTCGCCTGTCGGAGTCAGATTGAACATGGTATAGAAGGTGGAGACCTCCAGCACCCGGATTTTGGGCATGTTCAGACGGTCTGCGATTTCGCGCATGGCTGGTTCGGAGACCCAGCCCTCCTGCTTTTGCGCAATCCACAGCATGGGGATCACAGCAGAGGCCTTTTTGGCTTCCGGATACTTGTTCAACCAGAACTTTATCTCCTTCTCGGATTCTTTTGAAAACGAGAAGCTTTCCGGTTGGTCGAGAGCAATTTTGCGAGCGCTCATCGGTCGATTTCTCCGAACACGATAT
>BQJI01000090.1 GCA_021604625.1 Hyphobacterium sp.
GAATGCCTTGAGGCGTTTCGTAGACCACGTCGTGGCTGAAACCGAGCGCCAGCTTGAGATTCGACCCCTGCATCTGGGCACGATAACCAACGCCTTCAAGTTCCAACGTCTTGTTGAAGCCTTCCGTGACGCCAACCATCATGTTGCCGATCAACGCGCGCGTCATGCCCCACATGGCACGCGCTCGCTTGCTATCGTCAACCGGGCTGACCTCAATGCCATCATCGCCTTTCGACAACGTAACATCTTCAACCGCAGTGAGGCTGAGTTCGCCCTTGGGGCCCTTCAGCGTCAGCGCGCGTCCATCGAGGCGAACCTCAACGCCGGAGGCGATCGCAACAGGGAGTTTTCCGATACGTGACATGAATCGTTCTCCCTAGCTGACTTTACAGAGGATTTCGCCGCCGACATTCTGTTCGCGAGCGGAGGCATCGGACATCACACCCATCGGGGTGGAGACAATCGCGATACCCAAACCGTTCGAGATCAGCGGTAGATCCTTCACTTTTGAATACACACGGCGGCCTGGTGTTGAAATCCGGCGGATTTCAGCGATCACAGGCTCGCCTTCGAAATACTTCAGTTCGATTTCGAACTCGCGCTTGCCATCAGCATGCTCGATTTCGGAATAGCCGCGAATGAAGCCTTCCGTCTGAAGCACATCCAGCACGCGCTTGCGAAGCGTAGACGCCGGTGTTGCAACCGTGCTCCGGTTACGCATCAACGCGTTCCGGATGCGGGTCAGCATATCACCGAGGGGATCAGTCATAGACATTGTTCAATCTCTCCCGATCACCAGCTCGACTTGACCATGCCGGGAATGAACCCGTTCGAGGCCAGGTCACGCAGCGCAATCCGCGACATTCTAAGCTTGCGGTAATAACCACGCGGACGACCCGAGATTTCGCAACGGTTGCGAATTCGGTTCGGCGCGGAATTCCGCGGCAATTCGGCCAGCTTCAGCTGAGCAGCAAAACGCTCCTCGACCGGCTTGGACGTGTCGCGTGCGACCGCCTTCAGCTCGGCACGCTTGGCCGCATATCGCTCTGCCAACTTCTGGCGTTTGCGATTGCGCTCGACAGCACTTGTCTTCGCCATTTACTTCCTCCTGCGTGCGGAACCCTCTTGGTTCCGCCCTCCTGTTGCGTCAGTTCGAAAACGGAAAATCGAACTCAGCCAACAGGGCTTTCGCTTCTTCATTGTTTTTCGCGGTCGTGCAGACCACGATGTCCATTCCCCGGATTTTATCGACTTTGTCGTAATCGATCTCGGGGAACACGATGTGCTCTTTCAGGCCCATGGCATAATTGCCATTGCCGTCAAAACTTTTGCCGTTCAGTCCGCGGAAATCCCGAACACGCGGCAGCGCGATCGTGATCAAACGGTCCAGAAATTCGTACATACGGTCCTGGCGCAGCGTGACTTTAACGCCGACATCCTGGCCTTCGCGCAGTTTGAAACCGGCGATTGACAGGCGCGACTTGGTTTTCACCGGCTTTTGACCTGCAATCAGTTCCAGATCTTCGTATGCGCCGTTGATCTTTTTGGAATCCTGAGCGGCCTCGCCCACACCCATATTGATCACGACTTTTTCGATCCGCGGAATCTGCATGGGATTCGCGTAGCTGAATTTTTCCTTCAGCCGGTCACGAATCTCTTCGCGATACTTCGCGCGCAGACGCGGTTGGTATTCTTTCACATCAGCCATCGATGACCTCACCGGATTTCTTGGCCACGCGAACCTTGCGGTCGCCTTCCATCTTGAAGCCGACGCGCGTTGCTTCACCCGATTTCGGATCAGCAAGCGCGACGTTGGACACGTGAATCGATGCCTCTTTGGTCTCGATACCGCCAGCCGACGTTTGCGTTGGGCGCTGATGGCGCTTCACGATATTGATACCGCGAACGACAACACGGCGCTCCGTCGGGATCGATTGAACGACCTCGCCGGTTTTGCCTTTGTCTCGGCCAGCCAGAACGACGACGGTATCGCCCTTTTTGATCTTTGCAGCCATAACTACAGAACCTCCGGAGCCAACGACACGATCTTCATGTGGTTCTTGGCGCGAAGTTCGCGCGGAACCGGTCCGAAAATCCGTGTGCCGATCGGCTCTTCATTGTTATTCACCAGGACAGCAGCATTGGAATCGAAACGGATAACCGAACCGTCCTTGCGCTTGATGTCCTTGGCCACACGCACCACGACGGCACGGCGGACTTCACCTTTTTTGACGCGGCCGCGCGGGATCGCTTCCTTGACCGACACCACAATGATGTCACCCACGTGAGCGTACCGACGCTTGGCACCACCGAGTACCTTGATGCACTGCACACGGCGGGCACCGGAATTATCGGCGACGTCCAGATTTGATTGCATCTGGATCATAACGATCCTCCTTCAGGGTTTCCCCACCAGCGCCTAGGCGCCTGTGGAAACAACCTCCCACCGTTTCAATTTCGACTTGGGCGAACATTCCTGAATGAAGGTCTGATCACCGACTTTGAGGCCATTGGCCTCATCATGTGCGTGGTAACGTTTGGAGCGACGAACCGTTTTGCGGAGCAGTGGGTGCAGAAATGTCCGCTCCACCTTCACAACGACGGTCTTTTCACCCTTGTCGCTCACCACGACGCCTTGCAATACGCGCTTTGGCATCGCCTAGCTCCCTTGTCCGGCCTGAGCAGCCCGCTGAGCCTGGATCGTCTGGACGCGTGCGATGGTGCGACGCACCTGACGAACGCGAGCCGTGTTTTGCAACTGACCCGAGGCCTGCTGGAAGCGCAGGTTGAATTGTTCTTTTTTCAGCTTCAGGAGCTCATCCTTCAGCTGGTCGTCGCTCAAAGCGCGAACATCGACAGCATCCATGACACTCACTCCTATTCACCGATCCGGGCGACGATTTTCGTCTTGATCGGCAACTTGGCAGCGCCAAGCGACAGCGCTTCACGCGCAACCGTTTCTGGCACCCCATCAATCTCAAACATGATCCGGCCAGGTTTGACACGAGCTGCCCAGAACTCTGGCGAACCCTTACCTTTACCCATCCGAACTTCTGTCGGCTTCTTCGACACAGGCACATCCGGGAAAACCCGGATCCAGACCCGACCAGCCCGCTTCATATGGCGAGTAATCGCCCGGCGAGTGGCTTCGATCTGGCGTGCTGTGACGCGCTCTGGTTCCATGGCCTTGAGGCCGAAAGAACCGAAATTCAGCGAAAAGCCGCCCTTAGCCGCGCCTTTGATGCGGCCTTTGTGCGCCTTCCGGAACTTGGTGCGTTTTGGTTGAAGCATCTGTTTTTCGCTCCGTCGTCCCTACTGCCTAAGCCGCCCGGTTGCCGCTGCCCTGACGGGCACGCTGCTCACCGGATTCCTGAAGACGGCGCTCGGATGCCATCGGATCATGTTCCAGAATCTCACCTTTGTAGATCCAGACCTTGATCCCGATGATACCCATGGCTGTCATGGCTTCAGCGGTTCCATAATCAATATCGGCGCGCAATGTGTGCAGCGGCACCGAACCTTCCTGATACTGCTCAACGCGGGCAATTTCAGCACCACCAAGGCGGCCGCCGCAAATTACCTTGCAACCCTTTGCGCCCATGCGCATTGCGGTTTGCAGGGAGCGCTTCATCGCACGGCGGAAAGCCACGCGGCGCTCCAGCTGCTGTGCAATGGATTCGGCAACCAGCGTTGCGTCGATTTCCGGCTTGCGCACCTCGACCAGGTTGAGGAAAACCTCACCCTTGACGATGGTCTGCAAAGCACGGCGCAGAACTTCAATGTCAGCACCCTTTTTACCAATCACCACGCCCGGACGAGCGGTATAAACGGTGACGGTGCATTTTTTGTGCGGACGTTCGATAACAATCTTGGAAACGCTGGCATTCTTCAAACGCTTGCGCAGCATCGCCCGGATTTTCAGATCTTCGTGCAAGAGATCGGCATACTCACCGGTATTCGCATACCAGCGCGATTCCCAGGTACGATTAATGCCGAGCCGAAGCCCGATCGGATTGACCTTCTGACCCATCAGGCGGCCTCCTCAATTTCGCGGACGATAATCGTCAGCTCGGAAAACGGCTTCAAAACCTTCGCGGAACGGCCACGGGCACGTGCGCGAAAACGCTTCATCACCAGGTTCTTGCCGACGAACGCTTCGGAAACGATCAGGCTGTCAATATCGAGGCCATGATTGTTTTCGGCGTTGGCAATCGCGCTATCGAGAACTTTCAGCACATCCTTGGCAATTCGCTTGCGCGAAAATTCCAGAGTTGCGCGCGCGCTCTCGACTTTCTTGCCGCGGATAGATTGCGCAACAAGGTTCAGCTTCTGCCCGCTGATACGGATCATCGTCTGCTTCGCAAGCGCTTCATTATCAGCGACGCGACGCAGGTTTTTACCGTTCTCATCTCTTTGGCGTGTCTGGGTCATGATCAACCCCTTCTCGCCTTTTTGTCCGCAGCGTGACCGTGATAGGTACGCGACGGAGAGAACTCACCGAGCTTGTGACCAACCATGTCCTCATTCACGAGCACCGGAATGAACTTGCTGCCATTGTGTACCTGAAAAGTCAGGCCCACGAATTGCGGCATGATCGTTGAACGGCGCGACCAGGTTTTGATCGGCTTCTTGCGGCCTTCAGCGTGGGACGCTTCGGCCTTCTTGAGGAGGTATCCGTCTACAAACGGACCTTTCCAGACTGAACGCGGCATATCTAACGCGCTCCCTTAGCGTGACTTGCGCTGGTGGCGCGAGCGGAGGATGAATTTATCAGTGGCCTTGTTTTTCCGGGTCTTGCGACCTTTCGTGGGCTTACCCCAAGGCGTCACCGGGTGACGGCCGCCTGACGTGCGGCCTTCGCCGCCGCCATGCGGGTGATCGATCGGGTTCATGGCAACACCACGAACCGCCGGACGCTTGCCCATATAGCGCTTGCGACCAGCTTTACCGAGATTCTGGTTCATGTGATCCGGGTTGGAAACGGCACCGACCGTTGCAACGCACATTTCCGGGATCGCACGCAGTTCGCCGGAATTGAGACGAACCTGAGCATAACCACCATCGCGACCAACCAGCTGGGCATAACCCCCGGCGGAACGCGCAATCTGACCACCCTTGCCCGGCTTCATCTCCACATTGTGGATGATGGTACCGATCGGCATGGCCTTCAGCGGCATGCAATTGCCTGGCTTCACATCAGCGCGCGCGCTGGAGACGACGACGTCGCCGACAGACAGTCGCTGGGGAGCCAGAATGTAAGCCTTCTCGCCATCGGAATACTCGATGAGCGCGATAAAGGCCGTCCGGTTCGGATCATATTCCAGACGCACAACCGTCGCATCAACATCAAGCTTGGTGCGCTTGAAATCAACTTTCCGATAAAGCGTCTTCGCACCACCGCCCTGGCGGCGTGCAGTGATCCGGCCGGTATTGTTACGACCGCCCTTTTTGGTCTTGCCTTCGACAAGGCTTTTTTCCGGACGACCTTTGTGGAGGCCTTCGCGGTCGACCAGCACCAGAGCACGACGGCCCGGCGAGGTGGGATTGTATGTCTTAAGCGCCATGGTCCTAGAGCCCCGTGGTCACGTCAATCGAATCGCCTTCGGCGAGCGTCACGACAGCTTTTTTCATATCCGAGCGTCGGCCAATCATGCCGCGGAAACGCTTGGTCTTGCCTTTCAGGCGCAGCGTATTGACCGCCGTCACCTTCACCTTGAACAAAGCCTCGATCGCTTCCGCGATTTCCGGCTTGGTTGCGGTCAGAGGAACACGAAACACCACCTTGCCCTCTTCGGACAACAGTGTGGATTTCTCCGTGATCATCGGCCCGAGAATGGTGTCATAGTGGCGGGCTTTGACTTCAACCTTGGCCATTATGCTGTCTCCTTCACTGCGAAGCGCGCGTGAATCTTCTCGACAGCCGCTTTGGTCAGAACAAGCTGATCATGACGCAGGACGTCATAGACATTCAGGCCCTGCGCCGGCAGCACGTCAATGTTCGGAATATTTCCTGCAGCTTTCGCGAAGTTTTCATCCACCGTATCGCCATCAATAATCAGAGCATTGCTGAGATTGAGCTTGGCGAATGCGTCTTTGACGCTTTTTGTCTTTGCATCCTTCAACGACGCCGCATCGACGACGATGAGGGATTCAGATCCAACTTTCGACGACAGAGCATGCTTCAGAGCAAGCGAGCGGACTTTCTTGGGCAAATCGTGAGCATGGCTACGAACGCGCGGTCCGTGAGCCTTGCCGCCACCGACGAAAATCGGCGCCCGGCGGTTACCGTGACGCGCACCGCCACCGCCTTTTTGATTGCCGAATTTCTTGCCGGTGCGCGAAACTTCGTTGCGCTCCTGAGCCTTGTGCGTGCCAGCCTGGCGACGCGCCAACTGCCACTTAACAACGCGCTGCAAAAGGTCGGCCCGCACCTCGCCGATACCGAAAACGGCCTCGTCGAGCTCAACATCACCAGCAGCCTTTGCCGCGAGGGTCTTTACACCGATCTTCATGATTGGGACTCCTCGTCGCCTGCAGCGCCCTCAGCCGGGGCGCCTTCAGCGGTCATTTCGGCTTCGGCAGACGCAGGCTCTTCATTCGCCGGAACTGTCTCTTCCATCGCCTTGCGGATAGCGCCTGGCAGCGGCAGTTCAGCTTCGCCAGCGCCTTTTACAGCATCGCGAACCTCAACCCAGGACCCGGCCGAACCCGGAACCGCACCGCGCACCAGGATGAAACCATCCTCGGCATCAACGCGAACGACTTCAAGATTTTGAACCGTGATACGGGCATCACCCATATGACCGGCCATTTTCTTGCCTTTGAAGACTTTACCCGGATCCTGACACTGACCGGTCGAACCATGCGACCGGTGAGAGATCGAGACACCGTGCGTTGCCCGAAGCCCGCCGAAATTCCAGCGCTTCATGGCACCCGCAAAGCCCTTACCGATACTTTTGCCAGCAACATCGACTTTCTGACCGGAAACAAAATGCTCCGCAGTCAGCTCCGAACCCGGTTCGATAAGGTTGTCTTCGGTAACGCGGAATTCGGTTACCCGCTTCTTTGGCTCAACTTCAGCTTTAGCAAAGTGTCCGCGCATCGCCTTGGATGTCCGCTTCGCCTTCGCCTTGCCGGCGCCCAGTTGCAGAGCAACATAGCCGTCACGATCAGCGGTTCGCTGCGCCACGACCTGGCAGTTTTCCAGTTGAAGAACGGTCACCGGAATATGTGCGCCATCTTCGGCGAACACCCGGGTCATTCCGACCTTTTTTGCAATCAGCCCCGTGCGCATCGCTTAGGCTCCCAGTTTAATCTCGACGTCCACACCAGCCGACAGATCGAGCTTCATGAGCGCGTCCACTGTCTGTGGTGTTGGATCAACGATGTCGAGGAGGCGTTTGTGAGTCCGGATTTCGAACTGTTCACGCGATTTTTTATCGATGTGCGGACCACGCAACACCGTGAAACGCTCAAGGCGTGTCGGCAGCGGGATGGGCCCGCGCACATTTGCGCCGGTGCGTTTCGCCGTCGATACGATCTCGCGTGCTGAAGTGTCCAGTACGCGGTGATCGAACGCCTTGAGGCGAATGCGGATATTCTGCTGTGCCATCGTTGTTCGTCCACACAATTAAAGGCGCACAGAAAGGTGGAACCATCCGGTCACCTGTCGGCGCGCTAGAAACCAATTTGTTCGCTTCATGGGACTGCGTCTGCTGCAAAGCACCGCCAGTCCATTCACGAGGTGCGGGGTCTACCGACATGAGTCGGTTCCGTCAACACCTCTCAACGCAATTCCAAGCGGATTTTCGAGATTCAGAACAGTTTCCGCACACACACGCAAATATCCTGCAGTCATTGAAAATTCTTACGGCCTGTTCGGGAATCAAGAAGGGGCGCTGCCGGTTATGGCAACGCCCCTTGCTGACAGGTTTTGGCCTGTGGCGTTAGTCGGTGATTTTGGCCACAACGCCGGCGCCGACCGTGCGGCCGCCTTCGCGGATCGCGAAGCGCAGACCCTGATCCATCGCAATCGGCGTGATCAGTTCAACGTTCAGCTCGGCATTATCGCCCGGCATCACCATCTCTGTGCCCTCTTTCAAGGTCACAACGCCCGTCACATCCGTCGTCCGGAAGTAAAACTGCGGACGGTAATTGGTGAAGAATGGTGTGTGACGACCGCCCTCTTCCTTCGTCAGGATATAGGCTTCCGCCTCGAACTTGGCGTGCGGCGTAATCGAACCCGGCTTGGCCAGAACCTGACCACGCTCGACACCTTCACGGTCAATACCGCGCAGGAGAATACCCACATTGTCGCCCGCCTGGCCCTGGTCGAGCAGCTTGCGGAACATCTCGACGCCCGTACATGTCGTCGTCTTCGTGTCGCGGATACCCACGATCGCAATCTCTTCGCCAACCTTGACGATACCGCGCTCGATCCGACCCGTCACAACCGTACCCCGGCCCGAAATCGAGAACACATCCTCGATCGGCATCAGGAAAGGCTGGTCAATCGGACGTTCCGGTGTCGGGATGAACTCATCCACAGCCGCCATCAGCTCACGGATCTTGTTCTCGCCAATCTCCGCATCACGGCCTTCAAGCGCCGCCAGCGCCGAACCGGCAATGATCGGAATGTCGTCGCCCGGGAAATCGTAAGAGGACAAGAGCTCGCGCACTTCCATCTCGACGAGCTCCAGAAGCTCCTCATCATCCACCTGGTCAACCTTGTTCAGGAAAACAACCAGAGCCGGAACACCAACCTGGCGCGCCAGAAGGATGTGCTCGCGCGTCTGTGGCATCGGGCCATCAGCTGCATTCACAACCAGAATCGCGCCATCCATCTGCGCCGCACCCGTGATCATGTTCTTCACATAATCCGCGTGCCCCGGGCAATCCACGTGCGCGTAGTGACGGTTGTCCGTCTCATACTCGACGTGAGCCGTCGAAATCGTGATCCCGCGAGCCTTCTCTTCAGGCGCCGCGTCAATCTGATCATACGCCTGAAAATCACCAAAATACTTCGTGATCGCAGCCGTCAAAGTCGTCTTGCCATGGTCAACGTGACCAATCGTGCCAATGTTCGCGTGCGGCTTCGTACGCTCAAACTTTTCCTTGGCCAT
>BQJI01000091.1 GCA_021604625.1 Hyphobacterium sp.
CCCGGACAGGCAAAGCCTGATCCGGGATCCAGGCCGGTTCATCAGTGTCACGGAATGGGTCCCGGGTTCACGCTGGCGCGTGCCCCGGGATGACGGGTCGAGAAGGCGGCTACGCCCCCTCCACCTTCTTCACCACTTCCAGCCAGTCGCGCCAGGCGCGGGCTTTTTCCTGCGGGCGGCGCAGCATGAAGGCCGGGTGGAAGAGCGGCATGGCGGGAATATGCTCACCGGCTTCACCATCAACGTCCTTGAAACGGTATTCGGCCCAGCGGCCGCGCAATTTCATGATACCGGTCGTCGCGCGCAGCAGGGCCTGAGCCGAGACACCGCCAGCAAAGACGAGAATCTTCGGTTGCACAATCGCGATATGGCGTTCGATCAGCGGCAGGCAGATGGCGATTTCCTCTGCCGATGGCGTATTCACCCCAGCCGGACGCCAGTTGAGCACATTGGAAATATAGACATCGGTTTCCGGATCAAGGCCGGAGGCGCGGATCATCCGGTCGAGCAATTGCCCGGACTTGCCCACGAAAGGCTTGCCCTGTTCGTCCTCGTCGCGGCCGGGGGCTTCGCCGACAATCATGATGGACGCGTCCGGATTGCCGCGTGCGAAGACGGTATTGCGGGCGGTGCGTTTCAGCGCGCAGCCATCAAAACCTTCGATGGCGGTTTTCAATTCGTCGAGCGTTTTGGCCTTCGCGACGGCTTTGCGCGCCTCTTCCGGATCGCCGTCCAGCCCGCCAAACCCGGCGGCCTGAGCGGCTTGCGGTGTAGCGATGGCGGGTTTCTGCTGGCTTTGAAGCGGGTCGGCTTTGGCCGGAGATGATGCTGCTGAAACGGCCAGCCGCTTTGGTTTCGCTGGCGGCAGAATATCGGTCTCGATACCCATATCCTCCCACCAGCCGGTCAGGGCTTTCAACGCCAGAGATTGAGGATCGGTGTCAGGCATCGTCACGGACATGCGGCTTTCGGCTGGATCGGACAGGTAATGTGCCCTAGCTGAATATGAACAGCTAAGCTATGACAGATCATAGTGAAAGCGAAGCATTTCGGGGCAAGGAGCCGCACAGCATGTCAGACGATGTTCAACGCGAATCGATGGAATATGATGTGATCATTGTCGGGGCGGGGCCAGCCGGCCTGTCCGCCTCCATCCGTCTGAAACAGATGGCTGTCGAGGCCGGTTCGGACATCTCGGTGGCGGTGCTGGAAAAAGGCGGCGAAGTCGGTACGCACATCCTGTCCGGGGTGGTGATGGACCCGAAAGCGCTGAACGAGCTGATCCCGGACTGGCGCGAGCAGGGCTGCCCGCTGGAAACCGAAGTGAAGGACGACATATTCCTTGCACTGACTGAAACAGGCGGGTTTCGTTTCCCGAATATTTTCTTTCCGCCACTGATGTCCAATCATGGCTGTTATGCCGGATCGCTGGGCGCGGTCTGCAAATGGCTGGGCGAGCAGGCCGAAGCGCTGGGCGTCGAGGTCTATCCCGGTTTTCCCGCGGCTGAACTGATCGAGGAAAACGGCGTCATCAAGGGCGTCGTCACCGGTGATTTCGGCGTGGCGCGCGACGGCAATCACAAGGATGGCTATCAGCCGGGTATGGAATTGCGCGGTAAATATACGCTGATCGGTGAAGGCGCGCGCGGCTCGCTGGCCAAGAAATTGATTGATCGTTTCCAGCTCGATGATGGCAAACAGCCGCAAAAATACGGGATCGGGCTAAAAGAATTGTGGCGCGTGAAGCCGGAAAATCACAAGCCCGGCACCGTTCAGCACACAATGGGCTGGCCGCTGGATAACAAGACCGGTGGCGGCAGCTTTCTCTATCACTGGGGCGATAATCTGGTGTCGGTCGGCTTTGTCGTGCACCTGAACTACAAGAATCCGTACCTGTCGCCGTTTGAAGAATTCCAGCGCGTTAAAACCCACCCGAAAGTCAAAGACCTGTTTGAAGGGGCGGAACGCCTATCCTATGGCGCACGGGCGATCACCGAGGGTGGTTTCCAGTCCGTCCCGAAGCTGGCTTTCCCCGGTGGTGCCTTTATCGGCTGTTCGGCCGGTTTCGTGAATGTGCCGCGCATCAAGGGCAGTCATAACGCGATGAAGACCGGCATGATGGCGGCGGAATCGGTATTTGACGCTTTACAGGCGGGGCGTGAGGGCGACGCGTTGAGCGATTATCAGTCCGCCTATGAAGCGTCCTGGGTGGCGAAGGATCTGAAGCGGGTGCGCAATGCCAAGCCGCTGTGGTCGAAATTCGGCACATTTGTCGGCATCTTGCTGGGCGGTATAGATATGTGGCTGAACACGTTGTTCGGCGTTTCACCCTTGGGGACGATGAGCCATGGCGGGACCGATGCGGAGGCGCTGGAGCCTGCGTCACAACATACTAAAATCGCTTATCCCAAGCCGGATGGCGTGCTGACATTTGATCGTCTGTCTTCGGTCTTCATTTCCAATACCAATCACGAGGAAGATCAGCCGGTTCATCTGAAAGTCGCCGACATGACGCTTCAGAAAGCGAGTGAATGGGAGGTCTATGCCGGACCATCCAGCCGCTATTGCCCGGCGGGTGTCTATGAATGGATCGAGGATGAATCGAGCGGAGAAATGTCGTTTGTGATCAATGCGCAAAATTGCGTGCATTGCAAAACCTGCGACATCAAGGACCCGAACCAGAACATCAACTGGACGACACCTGAGGGCGGACAGGGGCCGATTTACACGAATATGTAAGCACCCTCGCACTTGTATGGCGAGATATGAGGCGTAACGTGACGATATGAAACTCTCTTCCGGACTGATCGTCCTCGCCTGTATCACCGGCCTGACCGCCTGTCAGACGACCGCCAGCGACCCGTCAAACCCTTTTGCCGGGGCCGAGGATGAGGGCGTGTCACCCTATGGTGCGTTTCTCGCCGGGCGGTTTGCCGGTTCGGCGCGTGATGTATCCGGGGCGGCAGATTATTATTCGACCGCCTGGGATCTGGAACCCGACAGCATCATTCTTGCCGAGCGGACGTTTTTCACATCGGTTTTGTCGGGAAATCAAAGCACCGCACTGGACGCTGCGCGGGTGTCGGCGCGCGCGGGCGATGAAACCCGTTTGGCCCGACTATTCCTGGCGGCAGATGCGATTTCTGATGGGCGCTATGCCGAGGCATCCGACTGGCTGGATGCAGAACAGCTTGGCCCGTTCAACGAATTCATGGCCGAATTGATGGATGATTGGGCCCGCGCGGGCCGAGGTGACATTGCCGGGGCTATGGAACGCGCCGGAAATGCCTCTGTTCCCGGTTATGCGGCGGCCTATCTGACGATGCACCGGGCCTTGCTGGCAGATTTTGCCGGCGATTCTGTAGCTGCCGACGCAGCATACCAGGCCGCCATCAGCGAAAACCCGTTCACGCGAATTGCGGTTGCAGCCTATGGAGAGTTTTTGCTGCGCGAGCGTCGCCGTGCCGAGGCAATCACGCTTTATGATCAATATTTGCAGCAAAATCCGATCGAGCGCAGCATTACCGATGCGCGCCGCATCGCGGTTGAAACCCGGCGGATTCCGCGTGAGCTGAACGCCAGCCGCGCGGCAGCCCGGGCGGTATTTGGTCCTTCTGCGGCGCTGGCGTCGCAGGCCGATATTGATCTGTCCGTCGTTTATCTGCGTCTCACACACACGCTGGATCCCGATTATGCGCCGGCGACAATGTTGCTCGCAGGCGCGCTGGAGCGAACCGGGCTGAACGAAGCGGCAATCGAAGCTTATGATCAGGTGCCGGACGGACCGTTTCGTCTGGCGGCGGATATCGATCGCATCTGGTTGCTCGCCCGATTGGGTGATCTCGATACTGCACTTGCTGAAGCGCGCGAGATTTCTGCGGCATCAGATGCGGTTGAAGCGCGGCTAGTCTATGCGGACTTGTTGCGCTCGTCAGGTCAGTTCGCGCTTGCAGCGGAATATTATTCGCAATCACTGGATACCCGGATTGCGCAAGGTCTGGTGCCGGATTGGCGTTATTATTATTTCCGTGCCATCTGCCACGAACAGTCTGAAAACTGGGCGCAGGCCGAAGCCGATTTCCAGGCGGCGTTGCAAATCTCTCCCGATGAGGCGGAGGTGTTGAATTATCTGGGCTATATGTGGGTTATTCGCGATGAAAATGTCGCCGAAGCGTTCGACATGATCGAGCGGGCCGCGACACTGCAGCCGGATCAGGGGCATATCATCGACAGTCTTGGCTGGGCCCATTACATGCGCGGAAATTACGAGATTGCCGTCCAGAATCTGGAGCGGGCGGTGGAATTGTCACCGGATGCGCCGACGATCAATTATCATCTCGGGGATGCCTATTGGCAGGTCGGTCGACGTCTGGAAGCGCGCTTTCAATGGGAGCGTGCCCTGGGTCTGGATCCGGATGAGGATGAACGCACCGGGCTGATGGCACGCCTGTCGGGAGATGCCCCGGATCTGGCCGATACCAGGGTTGCGGAAGCGGCCGCCGATACGCCTTGATCCGCGCAACTGCGCCGGCGAAAATCAATCTGACCCTGCGTGTCGGCGCGGTGCAGGATGACGGCTATCACCCGCTCGATTCCATTGTGGTGTTTGCAGACCGGGGCGATGCGCTGACCCTTGCCCCGTCTGCTGAATTCTCCCTCTCGCTTGAAGGACCGGAAGCAACCGGCATTCCCACCGGCGAGGGTAATCTGGTTATTCGCGCCGTGCGCAGCCTGGCAATGGCCGCCGGACGCGAGGCAGAAGGCGCGATCACGCTGACCAAAAACATTCCGGCGGGGGCCGGACTGGGCGGCGGATCAGCCGATGCGGCGGCGGCCTTACGCGCGTATAACCAATTCTGGGAGCTGGACTGGCCGCTGGATATGCTGGCCGGTATCGGCGCGCAGATCGGGTCCGACATTCCCGCTTGCCTGTGGTCGCAGCCCTTGCGCATGACGGGGCGCGGTGAACGCATCCGGTTGATTGATGACTGGCCGAGTTTCCATGCGATTTTGGTCTATCCGCGCAAAGCCTTGGCGACCGGGTCGGTCTTCAAGCAGTTTGACGCCCTGCCAACCGGAACCGGCAAAGCCTATATTGGCAGCGCTGATACAGGGCGCACCGCCGTGATGTCAGCTTTGTCGGTCGCTACCAATGATCTGACGCCTGCCGCGCTTGCGGTTGAACCAGTGATCGGCGAGGTGTTGGACCTACTGACGCGCACCGAGGCCGCCGAGCTGGTCCGCATGTCGGGCTCTGGTGCGAGCTGCGTTGCGCTTTATCCCAGTGAGTTGGCGCGTGATGCTGCGGCTCGAATTGTTCAGGCCGCTCAACCGGATTGGTTGGTTTTGCCGGTACAACTGGCCGGGTCTTCTGCCAGTATTGCCCGATGAGCGTATTTCTGATTCCGGCCAGTTTTATGGTGTCCGTCCTGCTTTGCTTGTTGGTGAAACAGGCCGGTGTCCTGGATCACCCCAATCATCGTTCGAGTCATTCAGTGCCGATTCCGCGCGGCGGCGGGCTCGGTATTCTGGCTGCAATCGGTGTCGGGCTGCTGTGGTCGACAACGCTCGGTCTGGATGCCCGCCCGCTGGCACTGACAGCGGTCGGTTTTGGTCTGCTGGGTTTGACCGATGATCTCATGGCGCTGGGTACCAAGTTGAAATTCGCCGTCGTGATTGCGCTGGCTAGCGCAATCACCTGGTGGGTCGGCCCCGTTGCGGTAATGGGTTTTGCGCCCGGAATAGCGACCAGCCTGCCTTACCTTGCCGGGTTTGCCGGATCAATTCTGTGGATTTTCGTTGCGGCGAATGCCACCAATTTCATGGACGGGTCGGACGGCTTGATCATTGCAATTTTCCTGCCCGTCGCGCTTGGATTGAGCGTCATGGGTAGCGGCGCAGTGGCGCTGACCGGGATTGCTCTGGCGACGGGTCTGGCCGGGTTTGCCCTTTTCAACCTGCCGCGCGCCCGGCTGTTTCTGGGTGATGTCGGATCGCTTGCTATTGGCGCCATTGTGGCCGTCGCGGCCTTGCAGATGATCCAGACTCCAACCGATGTCTGGCTGTTTCCCCTGCTGATGATGCCGGTTCTGGCCGATGTGTTGCTGACACTGGTCGGCAAAATCCGAAACCGGATCGGATTCCTGGCACCGCACCGCACGCATGCCTACCAGTTGCTGGTGCGCATGGGTTGGCCGCACTGGCGCGTAGCTCTGGTCTATTTTCTGGTGTCGACTTTGTGTGTGTCGCTGGCGCATGCGGGCAGGGATGTGGGCGGTTTCGCGCCTTTTGGATTGTTTGTTGCGGTGGTTGTCAGTCTATCCGCGCTGCATGGCGCGGTGCGACGCGCTGCTATTCGCGCGGGGCTGGATTTGTCAGCCTGATCAGTTCGCGCGCTGGACCACAAATTCCGCCAGATCGATCAACGCGGTTTTCCACTTGCTGTCGGCAAAAACATCGAGCGCATCCTGTGCGGTGCGCGCCTTGGTCTGGGCCAGGGACAATGTATCGCGGAGCGCATCATGCGAGCGGAGAAGGTCCAGCGCTGTGTCGAAATCGGCGTCGGTCTGTTCACCCTCCCCCATGACACGTGCCCAGAACCTTTTCTCGCTCTCATCGGCTTTTTTCAATGCCAGAACGACAGGCAAGGTGACTTTGCCTTCGCGAAAATCATCGCCAGTATTCTTGCCCAGTGACTGGGCCAGTCCGCCATAATCGAGCGCATCGTCGACCAGCTGGAAGGCGAGGCCAAGTTCGCGGCCATAAGTGTCGAGCGCGGCGATTTCTGCCGCAGGACGGTCGGCCACAATAGCCGATACTTCCGCCGCTGACGCAAACAGGGCGGCAGTTTTGGCCTCGATGATTTCCATGTAGGAGCCAGTCGTCGCATCGATATCGCCTTTAACGGCAAGCTGCCGGACTTCGCCCTCGGCAATAATGCTGGACGCTTGCGACAGTGATTTCAACGCCGCCATTGACCCGGCATCCACCATCAGCATGAAGGCGCGCGCGAACAGGAAATCCCCGACCAGAACGCTGGGCGCATTGCCCCAGACCAGATTGGCGGCCTTCCTGCCGCGCCGCAGATCGCTTTCATCGACGACATCGTCGTGCAGCAGGGTGGCGGTGTGAATGAATTCGACGGCGGCAGCGAGTTTCAAATGCGCTTCGCCGGAATAGCCGATCATGTTTGCGGCAGCGATCGTGACCAGAGGCCGGACACGCTTTCCGCCGGCCTCGACCAGATATTGCGCCAGTTTGGGGATGAGGGGGACGGGACTGCCCATGCGCTGGAGAATCAGAGCGTTGACGGCCTTTATCTCCGCATCGGCGAGATGGGCCAGCTTTTCGGCAGCGTTCGGCCCGGATGCCATGGCATCCCCGGCGCTTTTGAGCGCCTGGTTGGCAATTGCGCTGATATCCAAACCGGTTTCCTTTGACAGCCACGGCCCAACAGACTTGAGCGACAATAGAAACGCGTTGACACTGCTGCAAGCTGGCAGTGCTGCGCTGATCGTCGCAGTCATCAACACGAATGAGGCGGCCGTGATCGAGGTTTTTCGCACAAATGATCAGATAGAGCTCAATTTCGCCGAGAATGTCTTGCGACAGGCGGGGTTGGAACCCATTGTTCTCGATAGTGAAACCGCTGGTGCCTATGCAGGCGCGTTACCGTTTATCAAACGCCGGATCATGGTCATTGACGAGGAGGCCCACCTCGCGAAAACCGCGCTCAAAGCGGCGTTTGACGAGCTGCCGGGTGACTGAAGCTGTGACATTGCTGGGCGGCCAGGTGGTCGCCAACCAGGTGGCTTCCGGGTTTCGCTCGGGGCTGGATGCGGTCTTGTTGGGTGCGTCCATACAGGCTCAACTTAATGAAAATTTGCTGGAATTTGGCTGCGGGTCCGGGGCTGCCACGCTGGTCGCCGCTTTTCATAATGCGGATAGCCGGTTCGACGCCTTCGATATCGACCCGGCAATGGTGGATTTGGCGCAGTCGAATATTGCCGCCAATGGCTGGACGGATCGGATTGGTGTGTGTCCGGGCGATGTCGCGGACTTTGCCGGTGCCAGTGCTATGGATCAGGTGTTTTTCAATCCGCCATTTTTTGATGACGCATCTGTGCTGGCCTCGCCCTCGGAAGGTAAACGCCGCGCTTATCTCGCCGGAAATACGCCGCTTGAAAGCTGGTTGAAGCGGGCCAATCAGGTTTTGAAGCCGAAAGGTCGCCTCACGCTGATCCATCGCGCTGACCGTCTGGACGATATTCTTGTGATGTCGCGAAAATGGTTTGGCGATGTCGTCGTCAAACCGATTGCGCCCTATGCGGATCAGTCCGCCAAACGGGTTCTGGTTTCCGCGCGCAAGGGCGTGAAGGGCAGACTGACGCTCTTGTCGCCTCTGGTGCTGCATGATGGCAGCGACCGGCAATATACCGAAGAAGCGGAGGCTGTTTTGCGGGGGTCAGACCGGATTGTGGTGCGATGATTTGTGCGTGCTTCGAGGTTTTCCTTGCGGAAAGCACCTCAGCATGAGGTAAGTTTGCTTTTCAAAATTTCCAATACCTCATCCTGAGGTGCGAACGAAGTGAGCCTCGGAGGAGGGATGAGGGGCTGCTTGCAGATGATACGGCAACCAATTACCGCCATCCTTGCTTGATTGAAGCGCCGTGCTTTCCTAGTGTCCGCGCGACTTATCCAGGGCCGGATTTCCGGCTATCGGGGCCGATAATTCCATGAGTAATAAAGCCGCGCCTTCCTTTCAGGAATTGATCCTTCGTCTACAGGCGTATTGGGCCGAGCAGGGCTGCGCGATTCTGCAGCCCTATGATGTTGAAGTCGGTGCGGGAACATTGCACCCGGCGACGACGTTGCGTTCGCTGGGACCGAAGCCGTGGAAGGCCGCCTATGTGCAGCCGTCGCGTCGCCCGTCCGATGGGCGCTATGGCGAGAACCCGAACCGGCTGCAGCATTATTATCAGTTTCAAGTGTTGCTCAAACCCAGCCCGGCGAATTTGCAGGAATTATATCTGGGCTCGCTCGATGCGATCGGGATTG
>BQJI01000092.1 GCA_021604625.1 Hyphobacterium sp.
ATGTCGATGGCGTTGAGGGCGATGTGTTCCTACACGCCGCGACGTTGCGAAAAGCCGGTATTGATGAGGTGCATCCCGGCGAAACCATGCAAGCCAAATGTTCGGACGGACCCAAGGGTTTACTGGCCTCTGAAGTCTATCCTACCCAATACGCATGAAATAACAGCAAGCGGGAATTGCGGAAGCGTGGCACCGGGGCTAGCTTGCGGGCCATGAGAATGTTTCTGATTTCCTCGGCTTTTGCGCTTTTTGCGTCTGCCGCTTTCGCACAGGTGCCTCCCGCGCCTGCTGGCGATCCCGCACATCCTGACACCGTCATTGAATTCGGCGCTCCAGAGCCGGTTTCCATCGAGACAGATGATGGCGTGTTTGCGATATCTGCTCTGATTGCCGATAGCGATCCGGAGCGGCAACGCGGGCTGATGTTCCGGTCGACACTGGCAGATGATGAAGGCATGCTCTTCGACTATGAAGAGGTCCAGAGCGTTTCCATGTGGATGCGCAATACTGAAATCTCGCTCGACCTGATTTTCATTTCCGACAGCGGTGAAATTGTAAAAATCATAGCAAATGCGCAGCCTTATTCACTGCGATCGCTTCCGTCGGACTTTCCGGTACTGGGCGTTCTGGAAGTGCGCGGAAGTCTGGCCAGAGATGTTGGTATTCGTCCTGGAAATATTGTGCGCCATGCGGTTTTTGACAATGTGATCGGACCGGAAGAAGCCGTCGACGACATGGATGAAACGAATGGTGATTTCGCACCAGAAAACACCGATGATGTAGAAGACGCATCGCCAGAACAGTGAGCCGCTTGCCAGCGGCGCAGGACGAGACTAAACACCGGCAAAATTAAAGCTGATTATTCGGGGCGTGGCTCAGTCTGGTAGAGCACTCGGTTTGGGACCGAGGGGTCGCAAGTTCGAATCTTGCCGCCCCGACCAGCTTTTATATACGGGATTGGAAACGCTATGTTTGCCAAAATATACCGACCCTCTCGCACAGCCATGCAATCCGGGCAGGCGAAATCCCGCCTCTGGGTTCTTGAATTCAAATCATCGATGGCCAAATCGCCCGATCCACTGATGGGTTGGAATTCGAGCGGTGACACGTCTACGCAGGTCAGGCTCCAGTTTGACAGTAAAGACCAAGCCGTTGCGTATGCGAAGAAACAGGGCATTCCGTTCCGCGTAATGGATAAACCCGCAACTCAGCGCAAGCCCAAGACCTATGCGTCGAATTTTTCTGCAGACAGGAAAGAGCCCTGGTCTCACTGATGTCAGTTGGAGGTGCGGCCCGCCGCCCTTTCGGCCCCGTAGCTCAACTGGATAGAGCACCGGACTTCTAATCCGACGGTTGCAGGTTCGAGTCCTGCCGGGGTCGCCATTCAGACACTGGCGTTTATGGCTTGCTCTATATCCTGCCAAAGGTCATCTACATCCTCTAAGCCGATTGCGAATCGCAGAAGCGCACCTTCATGGCGCTTTGAATGTTGGCGACGGAGTTGAGGATCGCAGTGGATGGCGAGGCTTTCGAAGCCGCCCCAGGAGAATCCGAGGCCGAAAATCTTGAGGGCATCAAGAAACCGCTCGCTGCGCTTCAAGTCCCAATCCGGAAAATTTACGGCAAACAGGCCGGCAGCGGCCTTGAAGTCACGCTTGAACAATGTGTGGTCAGGATGATCGCTGCGGGCCGGATGAATGACATGGCCAACGTCAGGATGGCTGACGAAACGCTCCGCCAATTTCAGAGAAGCCTTTGTGCTTTTTTCCATGCGCAAACCCAGAGTTCGAATCCCGCGCAGTGCCAGAAAACAATCTTCGGCCGATGCATGGGATCCGAGTGTGGTTTCAACCCTCTTGATCTTCACTGCATTGTCGCCGCGCGCGAGAATGGCGCCCAACATGAGATCGGAATGTCCGCCGATATATTTTGTCAGCGATTGAGCCGCATAATCTGCTCCGAGTCCAAGCATGTCGGCATTCAATCCGGCGGACCAGGTGTCGTCGACCATGACTTTTGCGCCGATGCGGTGAGCTTGCTTTGCGATGGCCGGAATATCCTGAATTTCGAATGTCAGGGAGCCGGGTGATTCGCAGATTACCAGTGCCGTATCTGGGTTGAATCGATCGGCAATTTCTGCGCCGCACCGCGCTGGAAAAAATTCAATATCAACGCCCCAACCGGCGACGATTTCTGTCAGAAATTTTCGTGTCGGCCCGTAGATACAATCGGCCGCCAGCATATGGGCTCCGCTTCTTGCCTCCGCAATAATCGGGAGGGTCATTGCGGCGAGCCCGGATGACGTCAGCGCGCAATAGTGAGCCTGGGTCATTTCGCATAACGCCTGGCGAAGCGCCGTCTGTGCGCCAAGTCCATTTCTGCCGTAATAGGGCGTGCCTTCTGGCGCATTATAAAGCTCGTGCGCTTTTGTCGCTAAAACGGTCGAGCCACGCTCAATCGCTGGATTGACGGGGCGATTTCCGTGATGCGCCCGGCCGGCCCGCATTAATTGGGTATCGCGCTTCATTCGATTCCTCGCTAAACAGGTGTTCGAAGTCTCGTTCATTCAACAGGAGTTTTCTACAGGTGTCGCCATTATCTCTTTTGTCGCCGCGCCGTCTGCGAGAAGCCGTTGTTGTTATGCTCGGCGGTCTGGCGGGTATGGCACTGGATGTTGAAGAGACGGCGCAAGCTGGTTCGACGCTGCGGATGATCGAAACGCGTGGACAGCTTATATGTGGCGTCGACGGCAGTTTGACCGGATTTTCAACGCATGACGAAAGCGGTACTTGGTCAGGCTTTGATGCGGATCTGTGTCGCGCTTTTGCCGCGGCAATTCTGGGGGATGCAAGCCGGGTTTCAATTGTTCCGGTGTCTACAAGCGCGCGTTTCGAGGCGCTCGCGGACGGTGAAATTGACATTCTGATCCGGAATACGAGCTGGACGTTTGCGCGTGATGTTGGTCAGAATTTCGACTTCGTTGGTATCGCATATTATGACGGGCAGGGATTTATGGTGCCGGCCGATCTGGGTATTACCAGTGCGCGAGACATCAATGGCGCACAAGTCTGTGTACAAGCCAGCACCACGACCGCGCTCAATCTGGCGGATTTCATCGCCACCCATTCACTCAATGTCGAGGTCATCGAATATCCGAGCGCTCAGGCGGGGCTTGAAAGCTATGAACAGGGTAATTGTGATGTCTACACGAATGATCTCTCTTCGCTGGCAGGCCTGCGGGTCGGGCTGACAACGCCGTCGGACCATATTTTGCTGCCGGATGTAATTTCCAAGGAGCCGTTGGGCCCGGTGATACGGTCAGGTGATTCCCAGTTTCTCGACATTGCGCAATGGGTGATGTTCACGCTGATTGCAGCAGAAGAATTCGGGATCACATCCGCGAATGTTGAGACGATTGCGACGACCAGTGCCAGTTCGGAGATACGTCGCATGCTTGGCGTTGAGGACAATTTCGGCGAACGCCTTGGGCTGGAAAATGATTTCGCGATTACAATGCTGGGATCCACCGGTCATTACGGGGAAATTTTTGACCGAAATCTCGGACTTGGATCGGATTTGGGATTGCGCCGTGGCCTGAATGCCCAATGGACCGAAGGCGGTTTGTTGTACGCGCCGCCTTTCCGCTAACTGCCAAGCCATTTCGGAACGGGCAGGCCTTTCTGTTTGAGTAATTCCGGGTTGTAGAGCTTGCTTTGATACCGCGAGCCGTGGTCGCACAAGACGGTGACGATCGTATGGCCGGGCCCCATTTCATTGGCCATTCGGATGGCCCCCGCAATATTGACCCCGGATGACCCACCCAGACACAATCCCTCTTCCTCAACCAGGTTGAAGAGAATCGGAAGTGCCTCGTCGTCGCTTATCCGCCACGCTTTATCGACTTGAACGCCGTCGAGGTTACCGGTCACACGGCTCTGACCAATACCTTCCGTGATCGATGTTCCGGAAGCGCAGAGTTCGCCGTCGGCGTAGTATCCGTAAAGCGCCGCTCCGCCCGGGTCGGCAATTCCGATCTGAATATCCGAATTACGGGCTTTCAGGGCCATTGAAACGCCGCCCAGTGTGCCGCCAGACCCGACCGAGCAAATGAAGCCGTCAATCTTGCCCTCCAGCTGATTCCAGACTTCCGGGCCGGTGGTGTTAAAATGCGCTTTGCGATTATCGGTATTGTCGAACTGGTTGGCCCAGATGGCTCCGTTGGGCTCGGTCTTGGCCAGTTCGGCGGCGAGCCGGCCTGAATATTTCACATAGTGCCCCGGATTGGCGTAAGGCACGGCATCCACTTCAATCAGCTCGGCGCCCATTAATCGGATGGCGTCCTTTTTTTCCTGGCTCTGTGTTCGTGGGAAAACGATGACGACGCGATACCCCAAGGCTTTACCAACCAGAGCAAGGCCGATTCCCGTATTGCCCGCGGTCCCTTCGACAATTGTGCCCCCCGGTTTCAAGGCTCCTGAATTTTCGGCTTCGCGAATAATTCCCAGCGCGGCCCGGTCCTTGATGGATCCACCCGGATTGAGAAATTCGGCTTTTCCGAGAATTTCGCACCCTGTTTCCAGCGATGCGCGTTCAAGCCTAAGGAGAGGGGTATTTCCGATCAGGTCGATAACAGTGTTTGCGATGCGCATGGAAAGCCTCCGGTAGATACCATCAAGCTAGGAATTCCATGCCGTTGGAACAAGACGCGGACTGTTTGGTCGTCGAGAATTGGTGCGGCTATGGCAATGCCTTGAAAGCGCTCAATGCCCGCTCTCTGGCGAATTTATGATCGACAATCGGAGCCGGATAGGTCGTGCCCAGTTTCACTTTGGCTGATGCGAGCGCGGCCTCATCGGCGTCCCAGGGCCGGTTCAAAAACTTGTCTGGCAATCGTGCGATTTCGGGCACCCACTTCCTGACATATTCGCCGTGCGGATCAAATTTCTCGGCCTGGGCTACAGGATTGAAAATACGAAAAAAAGGTGAGGCATCTGCCCCTGAACCGGCGACCCATTGCCAGCTTGCCGAATTGTTCGCGAGGTCGGCATCGACCAGCGTATCCCAGAACCAGTTCTGTCCCTCACGCCAGTCGATCAAGAGGTGTTTGATTAGAAAAGATGCGGTAACCATTCGCACGCGATTATGCATGATGCCTGTGGCCCAGAGTTCGCGCATGCCGGCGTCGACGAACGGGTAGCCGGTTTTTCCGTATTTCCAGGCTGTCAGGTCGGCGTGGCTTCTACGCCAGGGAAAATCGTCAAATTTTGACTGGTGATTTCGTTCGGGAAAATCCGGAAAGCTAGACAGCAAGCTGTAGGAAAACTCCCGCCATCCGATCTCACTCAGGAATTTTTCGGCATTGCGATCGCCGATATCATCGCGAAACAGATCCACGGCTCGCAAAATCTGGCGTGGACTGATTTCTCCGAAATGGAGGTGCGCGGAGAGGCCCGATGTGTTGTCCTGATCCGGTCGATCTCGGCCATCCGCGTATTCGATTGCGCGGTCGTCCAGAAATTCTTCCAGGCGAACGTTCGCGCCGGCCTCGCCTGGATCATGATGACCATGAAATGTTGACGCCCAGTCCGGGGCAGAGGGGCGCAGATCCCAACTTTCGAGCGCATCAGATTGCGGCCAACCGAGAGGCGGCGCCAGACGTCTGGGCGCCGGAATTGGTTCACCAGAATTTAATTCCGTGCGGGCCTTGCGCCAATACGGCGTGAAAACGCGAAATGGTTTTCCAGCGCCGTTTTCAATTTCCCATGGTTCGTTAAGCAGGCTGGCATTGAATGATTTAACATCCCGGCCGTCGCTTTTGAGCTTCTCTTTGAGGCCGACGTCACGGTCTCGGGAGTGGGGTTCGTAGCAGCGGTTCCAGTAAATTCCGGCTGCGCCGGTTTGACTAACCAAATCGGAAACAACCTCATCGGCCGGTCCGGATTTGAGAATTAACTGGCTGCCGAGTCCTTCCAGGGCTACACCCAAGCGTTCGAGCGAGTAATTCAGCCACCAGCGAGATGCGCCGCCGATTTTCCATTTGCCAGGCGTGGTATCATCCAGAATGTAGACAGGAATAATCGGCTGGCCTGTTGCGGCAGCGGCTGCCAGTGCGGGATTGTCGCCGAGGCGCAAGTCCTGGCGAAACCAGACCAGTATGGGAGGCGTGTCAGACGAAGACAAAATTCAGCGACCTGCTATTCTTTTGATTGATAACTACGTAAGCAGACATAAAGCGGATCACATTGATCCAGATCACATATTCCGGAAGGGCTGATTATGGCAACTCGCCAACCCAATAACGTTATCCGCGTACCGCGCCCGGATGCGGAATCGATTGAAATCGGCAACCAGAAAAAACTGGTCATGTTGGCAGGGCCTTGCGCGCTGGAAAGCCGCAACCATGCGCTTGATGTCTCCGGGCAGTTGAAAGAAATCGCAGATCGACTTGATATTGGCCTTGTCTATAAAACGTCTTTCGACAAAGCCAACCGCACCAGTATTTCGAGTGCGCGAGGCATTGGTCTTGAGTCAGCTCTGCCTATCTTCCAGGAAATCCGTGAAACCACGGGTTTGCCGGTGCTGACCGATGTTCATACGGCGGAACAGTGCGCCATTGCGTCACAATCCGTCGACGTATTGCAAATTCCCGCTTTCCTGTGCCGACAAACCGACCTCCTGATCGCGGCTGCGAAAACCGGAAAAGTGGTGAATGTCAAAAAAGGTCAGTTTCTGGCCCCCTGGGACATGAAGAATGTGATCGCAAAATTGACGGATGCCGGAAATCCGAACGTCATGGCTTGCGAACGCGGCGTCAGTTTTGGCTACAATACGCTGATTTCAGACATGCGCTCTCTGCCGATACTGGCGGATATCGGATGCCCGGTTGTGTTTGATGCGACACATTCCGTACAGCAGCCTGGCGGGCAGGGCGGCACAAGTGGCGGTCAGCGTGAATTTGTTCCGGTTCTGGCGCGCGCCGCGGTTTCAATCGGTGTCGCAGCTGTGTTTATGGAAACCCATCCTGATCCCGACAATGCGCCATCCGACGGGCCAAACATGGTGCCATTGAATCAATTCGAGGACATGGTGTCGCGCTTGTTGGAGTTCGACCAGCTCGCCAAGGGCTGGTAGTCCAGAAAAGAGCAGGGGCGCACGATGGAATATTCCCGACTATCCGACATTCTGGCACAGGCAAAAAACCTGCGCGTACTATGCATCGGGGATGTTGTTCTGGATCGTTTTGTGTATGGGACAACCCACCGCGTATCACGAGAAGCGCCGGTGCCCGTGCTGGATGAAAATTCCGTCGAACTCATGCTGGGCGGGGCCGGGAATGTCATACGAAATCTAAGGGCTCTGGGTGCGCAAGCGACACTGATCAGTATTGTTGGTGATGATGCAGAAGGCCGCGATGTCGTTGCCCGGTTGAAAGCTGAAGGTGCTGCCGCCGGGCTGGCTATTGACTCCGAGCGCTCGACACCGGTCAAAACCCGTTTTGTGTCGAATGGTCATCAAATGTTGTGCGTCGACCGAAACCCGAAAGGTGATTTGTCTGAAAAAACCACACAAGACGTTCTCGACTCTATCAGAAGCCGAATAGATGACGCGGACATTGTTATTTTGTCCGATTATGGGCGTGGTCTGGTGACGCCGCAGATCAGTCGGGCGTTGATGGCGAGTGCGCGCGACGCCGGTAAACGCGTTTGTGTCGACCCAAGAGGGCGTGATTTTTCGCGCTATAACGGTGCCTATGTCATCAAACCAAATGCACTTGAATTACATGAAGAATGTGGTGTTGACCCGCAAAGCGATGAGCTTGCCCTTGCCGCCCTGGAGGCGGTTTACGAAGGATTGACGGGCGTGGACCATCTGATTGTCACGCGTGGCTCTAAAGGCATGAGCTCGTTCGGGGATTCCGGTGTCGCCCATGTGCGAGCTCAGCCGCGGCAGGTTTATGATGTGTCTGGTGCAGGTGATACGGCCATTTCCATGCTGGCCATCGCATTGGCCGCTGGCACCGATATGCGGACCGCCATGGAGGCTGCGGTTCAAGCATCCGGTGAAGTCGTGACCAAAGTCGGTACCGCAACGGTGTCGCCAGAAGATCTTTTAACCGGCGCTGCAGGAGGGCGACAAACCAGCGCGCCCCAGGCATTAGAGCAGGTGCAGGAAACGGTCGCTCGCTGGCGAGCCCACGGTCTCTCGATCGGGTTTACCAATGGTTGTTTCGACATACTGCATGCGGGCCATGTCAGTTATCTGGAACACGCCAAAGCCAGTTGTGATCGATTGATTGTCGGATTGAATTCCGATGATTCCGTGCGCAGGTTGAAGGGCAAAAATCGACCGATCAATTCGCTGGAAGCGCGCAGTGGAGTGCTATCTGCCCTGGCATCGGTTGATCGGGTTGTGGCTTTTGATAGTGATACACCTGAGGCGTTGATCACGGCTTTGCGGCCGGACGTCTATCTGAAGGGCGCAGACTATTCGGTGGACGATCTTCGGCCGCTTGGTGGCTCAATTGTGGAATCCTATGGCGGTGAAATTCGCCTGATTCCCCTGGTCGAAGGAGCGTCGACGACGGGCATTATCAACAAGATGAAATCGCCGTCGAATTAATTGCCGTCCGCACGATCGGGAATAGGCGTGAACGGCGCATCGTCGATTTCTTCCGGCTGCCCCAGTGGTGGTGCCTGTTGATTTTCGCTCTCGAACACGGGAGCAAAACCAGACAATCGGCGCGCGGCGTCCGTACGTAAATCTTCGTAGAACAGATTAAATGGTGGCAGACGGAAATGTTCGGCAAGGCGACCCGGCCGCTGAAGTGATCTCGACCGAGGTGGTTCCGTCATCAAGACGCCATCCATGCATTGTGCGCCGGTCTGTGCAGGCAACGCTGCAGGATTGGTTCCGTCGCGGAACCCCGACGCCTGCGCGCCGCCCTGGTGTAATCGGGCCGGAGCATAATCGGTCGTTCGACTGCCGAGAATCGGGTTCACGCAAAGTAGCCCACGTCCCTCGACGAGTTCATAGCCGCCGTTTGGTGTCCACA
>BQJI01000093.1 GCA_021604625.1 Hyphobacterium sp.
CATCGCCCCGCGCATATTCCAGCCCTCGGCCGGATCGTAAAGCAGGGCATGGCGTTCCGCGCCGGCAAACAGATACCAGCTCGGACGCTGGGAATCTTCCTGCAAATACCGACCGATACGCACTTGTGCGCCAGCACCGGCGCCGGAACCTTGCGGTCCGAAACTGAGCCCGGCTCGCGGTTCGATCGACAAATCCAGACCGGTCTCACCGCCCGGTGAATCGAAACGGGTGACATAATCAACCGCAAAAGAAGACCGTATTTCACGCTCCGGAAGAATTATGGCAGAATCAATTCGTGATTCTGGTGCAAACAGCCGGTCGACGCGCGTCATCTGATCGGGATTAAAAACCCGAACTTCGAGCCGCGACCCGTCCTCGAACTCACCGATTGATGTCGACTGCGCGCCAAACGCCGTCAGCGCGGCGTTATCGGAGCCGGATTCACTCAGCACACCGGCCGCTACAGCAGCAGCATTATTGTCAAATTGTGCAATCGGACCGCGCGCCTCGGTTAGAAACGGTGCCAGAATGACATCATCGACATTGAAAGCGGTTTGCGGCGGCCAGTCGGCATCCTGCGCATGCGCGGTCGCAACGGTTCCGGGAACCGCCAGACTCAACACCGCAATGACACCCCAAATCCGGGCCAAGAGCTATCTCCCACAACTCACAATTCCGACCAAACTACCACGGCTTTCGCCTCCGGGCGTTAAAAATCACGGTAAAAACCGGGTTTGCCGTGCTTATGGTGAACGAATTTCGCCAAGCGTGACTCTAAACCCACATGCTGCAATGCAACAAAAAAGGCGGCCCACGGGCCGCCCTGATTGAAACAAACGCACATATCCTATTGGCAGGCGAGACATTCCTCGTAATCCGTCTTGGCGGCATCCTCCATGGAAATCTCGACATCAGACTTGTCTGCACTGCCGGCGTAAGAGGCGCGCTGAACCGATTTTGAGCGGCAATAATACAGCGATTTCACACCCTTTTCCCAAGCCGTCCAGTGCAGCATGTGAAGATCCCACTTATCGACATCACCCGGCAGGAAAATATTCAGTGATTGTGACTGGCAAACATAAGGCGTGCGGTCTGCGGCGTGTTCGATCACCCAGCGCTGATCAATTTCGAAGGCGGTTTTGAACAGGTCTTTTTCGTTCTGATCGAGGCAGTCGAGATGCTGGACAGACCCTTCATGTTCAAGAATCGAATTCCAGACATCCTCCGAATCCTCACCCTTCTCGTCCAGCACTTTCCGGAGCTGCGGGTTTTTGACAGAGAACGATCCGGACAACGTTTTGTGGACGTAGAAATTTGCCGGAATGGGTTCGATACCGGCAGAGGTTCCACCACAAATGATGGAGATCGACGCGGTCGGCGCTATCGCCAGCTTGTGAGAGAATCGGGCTTTGACACCGGCTTCCTCGGCATCCGGACAGGCACCGCGCTCATCGGCCAGCCTGACCGAAGCCTTGTCGGCTTCCTGACGGATATGTTTGAACATTTTCATGTTCCAGGACTTCGCCATCGGTGATTCAAACGGTGCATTCATGGATTGAAGGAAAGAGTGAAATCCCATCAGGCCCAGCCCGACTGACCGTTCCCGAATCGCGGAATACACCGCGCGATTCATTTCCTCTGGCGCGCGTTCGATAAAGTCTTCCAGAACATTGTCGAGGAAGCGGAAAATATCCTCGATGAATTGCGGATCATCCTTCCATTCCAGGAATTTCTCCGCATTAAGCGAGGACAGACAGCACACCGCCGTGCGGTCACGGCCATGCTTGTCGACGCCGGTTGGCAGCATGATTTCCGCACACAGATTGGACTGGCGAACTTTCAGCCCCTGTTTTTTCTGATGCGCAGGCAGAGCCGCATTCACGGTGTCGGAAAAGACGATATAGGGCTCACCGGTTTGCAATCGTAAATCCAGGATTTTCTGCCAGATCTTGCGCGCCGAAACAGAGCGGACAACTTCGCCGGATAGCGGGGATTTCAGTTCGTACTCATCATCATCTCGTACCGCATTCATGAAGGCATCGGTGACATTCAGCCCGTGGTGGAGATTGAGGCTTTTGCGGTTGAAATCGCCGGACGGTTTGCGGATTTCGAGGAATTCTTCGATTTCCGGGTGGTGGACGTCCAGATAGACTGCGGCCGATCCACGGCGCAGCGAGCCTTGTGAAATCGCCAGCGTCAGTGAATCCATAACCCGGATAAACGGAATAATGCCGGACGTCTGCCCGTTCTGGCCGACTTTCTCGCCGATCGAGCGCACTTCACCCCAATAGGTGCCGATACCGCCGCCATTCGATGCCAGCCAGACATTTTCATTCCAGGTATTGACGATGTCGCCCAGCGAATCGCCAACCGTGTTCAAAAAGCAGGAAATCGGGAGGCCGCGAGTCGCGCCGCCATTCGACAGAACCGGCGTCGCTGGCATGAACCACAGATTTGAAATGTAATCATAAATGCGCTGGGCGTGATCAGTGTCGTCGGCATAGGCCTTCGCCACACGCGCGAACATATCCTGATAGGATTCCCCCGGCAGGAGATAACGGTCAATCATGGTCTTCTTGCCGAAATCGGTCAGCAGAGCATCGCGCGACGGATCGATTTCAACCTGTTTGACCAGTTTCAAATCCGGCTTTGGCGCGCGCGGCTTTCCGGGGCGAAGCGTCTCTTTTGTCTCGGTTTCCGTCGGGCTCTTGACCATCGCGGTCGCATCATAAGGCGTCATTTTTTACTCGTCTCCCCGGAAACCAAAGCGCAGAAAACCCATGGCCCGGAACGCATGCGTTCGCGCCGCCACTCTGCTCATCCCATGATCGTGTGCCTGCTGTTTCAGCCGACGCAACATATAGTGCTAAACCTGACCGACTTGGTCAATATGGATTATGGCCCGAAACCGGTTTTTTTGGTTAACGAACCGCTAATGCCCTGCCCTCACTGGCAAACTCCGGTAACGCTTTTTTCAGTGGGGTTTTTCCACCCCGTGCAAGGTCAAAGACTTAGCAGTTCCGGGTCGCCGCCTTGCGCCGAAATGTTAACGGTGATCGTTCGTTCCGCGGCAAATCTGAGCACATAATGTGGACCGCCAGCTTTCGGACCGGTGCCCGACAGCCCCTCGCCGCCGAATGGCTGCACTCCGACCACTGCGCCCGTTATATTGCGGTTCACATAGACATTGCCGGCCGGCACCGCCTCCATGATTTCTTCATGAAAGCGCGACAGCCGCGAATGTACGCCCAGCGTCAGCCCATAGCCCTTTGCGGCCAAGGCCGAGGCAAGCTTGCCGATATCCTTGCGCTTGTATCGGACGATGTGGAGAATCGGTCCGAAGATTTCGCGTTCCATCAGATCCAGTGACGGGATCTCGATCAGCGCCGGTGCAAAGTAAAAGCCGTCATCTGCCAATGGTCCCGGATCGCATTGTTTCAGAACCGTCGCATTCACCCGCATACGGGTCATATGCTGATCCAGCACGCCCTTGGCCTCTTCATCGATAACCGGGCCGACATCGGTAAACGGGTCCGCCGGATCGCCCAGCGCCAGGGCGTCCATGGCCCCTTTCAGCCCGTCGATGAAATGGTCTGCCGTGTCTTCGGGCAGGAATATGATTCGCAGCGCCGAACAGCGCTGCCCCGCCGATCCGAACGCCGAGAGAATTGCATCATCGACGACCTGTTCCTTCAGCGCTGACGTGTCGACAAACATGCCGTTCAACCCACCGGTTTCGGCAATGAAAGGCACAATCGGCCCGTCTTTTTCAGACAGGGATTTGTTGATGATCCGCGCCACTTCGGTCGATCCGGTAAAACAGACCCCGCCTGTGCGCGGGTCATTCACCAGCGCGGCGCCGACGCGGCCATCACCGGTTACCAGGTGCAATACCTCGGTCGGCAGGCCGGCTTTCTGGAACAGTTTGACGGCTTCGCAGGCAATGAGCGGCGTTTGCTCGGCCGGCTTGGCGACAACCGTATTCCCCGCCGCCAGTGCGGCCGCGAGCTGTCCGGTGAAAATCGCCAGTGGAAAATTCCACGGGCTGATGCAGACAAATACACCGCGCCCGCGCAATTCAAGATGATTGGTTTCACCCGCCGGCCCCGGCAAGCGGACCGGAGCCGCGAATTTCGTCTCGGCCTCGCGCGCGTAGAAGCGGCAGAAATCCACCGCCTCGCGCACTTCGGCCACGCCGTCCGCCAGCGTCTTGCCGCCTTCGCGGGTCATCAGCGCGATCAGCCGGTCGGTCTCGGCTTCCAGCGCGTCACCCATGGCCCGCAGGATTTCCGCGCGTTTAAGGCCGCCCAGCCTGTTCCAGTCACGATGGGCATCATGGGCCGTCTCGAACGCCGTCTCGATCAGCTCGTCATCGGCATTATTGAGAATGGAGACAATGCTGTGCTGGTTGATCGGACTGGCATGATTGAACGGTTCGGTTTCATACATTTTGCCGCGCACAATCGGCCCGCAGGCGATCGGCAATTCGGCGTCCAGTTTTGCTTGCGCTTTGGCCAGACGTTTGCGGACAGACGCCTGGCTGAGATCAACGCCCGCCGAATTCTCCCGGTGTTCGCCATAGAGGCGCGGAGGCAGCGCGATAAAGGGATGACGGTCAATCGTATCGCCGCCCTCGAACGGACCGCTGGCGACGTCCTCTGCCGGCACATCCTTGTCCAGAAAGGAATGCACGAATGAGGTATTGGCGCCATTTTCCAGCAATCGGCGAACCAGATAGGGCAACAGGTCTTCATGGCTGCCCACCGGCGCATAAATCCGGACCGGACTGCCGCCAAAAGCGTCATGGGCGGCATTGTAAAGCGGCTCGCCCATGCCATGCAGGCGCTGGAATTCGTATTCGGTAACGCCCGCTTGCTGCGCCAGATGACGCACGGCGCACAGCGAGAACGCATTATGCGTGGCGAACTGGCTGTAGATCGCTTCCGGCGCGGTCAGCATGCGGCGCGCGCAGGCCAGATAATTGAGGTCGGTGGCCGCTTTTGTCGTCCAAACCGGAAAATCCGGCCAACCCATCTGGTGCCCAAATTTGATTTCAGTGTCCCAATACGCGCCCTTCACCAGCCGGACGAGGAAACGGCGACCGGTTTCGCGACCCAGCACAATAATGTTTTCAATCACCGCGTCACAGCGCTTCTGATAGGCTTGGACGGCCAGCCCCAGACCCTGCCAGTCCGCCAGTGACGGTTCACGCGACAGGCGTTCAAGAATCTTGAGCGAGATGACCAGCCGGTCGGCCTCTTCCGCATCCAGGCACAGGCTGATATCCATCGCTTTCGCCGCTTCGGCCTGCTCCAGCACCAGCGGATAAAGCTCGTCAAAAACGCTCTGCTCCTTGACCGCATGATAGCGCGGATGAAGCGCCGACAATTTCACCGAGACGCCATCAACATCCTCGATCCGGCCTTCGCCGCGGGTTTTCCCGACAGCCGCAATCGCATCCAGATAGCGCGCGTGATATCGCGCCGCATCGGCGTGGGTCCGCGCCGCCTCGCCGAGCATGTCGAAAGAGTGCAGCGCGCTATCCGTTTTGTGACCGCGCCTGATGGCTTCGGAAATCGTGCGGCCCAGAACAAATTGTTCGCCGAGAATTTTCATCGCCTGCATGGTGGCCGCGCGGATGACCGGTTCGCCCAGCTTCTGGGTCAGGCGCTTCATGTAAACGCCCGGATTTTTCTTCGCGTCGCGATCCACATGGACCACCGAGCCGGTCAGCATCAGCCCCAGCGTCGAGGCATTCACCAGCCAGTGCGCGGATTTGCCGACATGGCCGCCCCATTCGCCCGAACTGATCCGCTCGGCAATCAGCTTGTCAACGGTTTCGGTATCCGGCACCCGCAACAACGCTTCGGCCAGGCACATCAAAGCCAGGCCCTCATTATTCGACAGGCCGAATTCCTGCAGGAAGGATTCCATCAACCCCGCGACCTTGGTCGAGGCCCGGGCGCGTTCCACGAGGTCGATCGCATCGCGGCGCACCGCCTCGCAATCGTCGTCACTGAATCCGATCTTGTCCGACAGCGCGCGCGCAGCCTGCGATTCATCGGTGAATTTCAGCTCGTCAATCTTGTCCCAGTCGAGACCGAAGGTAGCAGAATCTGGCATGGTTGAATCCCCGCGGCTGCCAAACCACAAACGCGGTCCATTGATCATGCAAGGCGGCATCTGGCAAGAGGCTGAAACGCCTCTTCGCCATGCCGTCAATATGGTTTATGGAATTCCTTATGAGCGATGATCAGATTGAAATCGAGCCGGATGAAGACGACGATGACGACTTCGACGGCAAGCCGAAGCGCATCATGCTGGTAACCGATGCGTGGGAACCGCAGGTCAATGGCGTTGTGCGGACACTGACGCGCACCACAGAAGAGTGTCGGGCCATGGGCCATGAGGTGGAAGTCATCCATCCGGGTCTGGGCTATAAAACCTTCCCCATGCCGACCTACCCGGAGATCCAGCTCGCTTTCGGCGCCCGCAAGGACATCGAACGGCGCTTCAAGGATTTCGAACCGGAAGCCATTCACATTTCGACCGAAGGCCCGCTCGGCATGGCAGCGAGGGCTGTCTGCCGGAAATGGAAACTGCCCTTCACCACCAGCTACCACACGAAATATCCTGAATATGTGAACGCTCGCTTCCCTTTCATTCCCTTGTCGCTGGTCTATGGATTCATGCGCCGCTTCCATAATTCCGGCGGCCGCTTGATGGTCGCGACGCCGTCCATGCGCGATGATCTGGCCGAGCGCGGTTTCAAGAATATCACGCCCTGGGCGCGCGGCGTCGATACCGTCCTTTTCAACCCCGACAAGCGCGGCATTGATGGCGGCGTCTTCAAGGATCTCGAAGGTCCGATTTTTGTTTATGTCGGCCGCGTCTCGGTCGAAAAGAACATCGAAGCCTTCCTCGATTGCGAACTGCCCGGCACGAAAGTGGTCATCGGCCCCGGCCCGCAGCTGGACGAATTGCGCAAGCAATATCCGGAAATTCAATTCCTCGGCCCGCAATATGGCGACGAGCTCGCCCGTTATTTTGCCGATGCCGATGTCTTCGTTTTCCCGAGCCTGACCGACACATTCGGTCTGGTGATCCTCGAATCCATGGCTTGCGGCACACCGGTTGCGGCCTTCCCGGCACCGGGACCGAAAGATTTGATCCCGGGAACGGGCGCAGGCGCGGTCTCCGAAGACCTGCAGGAAGCCTGTCTTGAAGCCCTGAAAATGAAACGCGAACGCTGCCGCGAATATGCCGAAGGCTTTTCGTGGAAATCCTGCGCGGAAGAATTTGTCAAAAACCTCAAACCGCAACCCAAGCCGGAGGGTCGCCGCTTCTGGAAACGCCTCCGCCGTCTGGGGCGCAAGGAACGTAAGCCACTGTTTTAGAGGCAAGGGTGAACACGTCACGCGAGCAACTGGAAGCCGCAAGGTAATCCAAGAAATTTCTCGCTGGCGCGGCGGGCGGATTATCTTTCAGACTCATCGCTGGTCGATCAGAGCGCATCCCCTCTCACCCAACCTCATCCTGAGGTGCGACGCCGGACTTGACCCGGGGGAGCCTCGAAGGGGGCCTGCAGCGAAATACGTGCTTCGAGGCTTCCCTCCGGGAAGACACCTCAGCGTGAGGTCAGTTGGAAGTCCGAAAAAAATTTCCCATCCCCTCACCCCTCGCATCCGCCTTCCTCGCGGAAAGCCGGACGCTCTTCCCTCTCCCTCAAGGGAGAGGGAGAGGACGCGAGTTCGCGAAGCGAGGAACGCCCGAGGGTGAGGGGCTCTATCCAGTCCAAAAGAAAATGCCCCGACCGGAGCCGGGCGCAATCAGAACAGCCGATGCCTGTCCGGGATGACGGGCTGGAAAAAGCCGAAGACGACTAATGGCCTTCCGGCGCTTCCGTCATGGTTTCCAGCGTATCGACGCGAGCGACCATGGCCTGACGCTGGAATTCGGGCAGCGGGATCAGACCGCGATCAGTGAGATAACCAAACTCGCCCCAGGCATCATCAGAGGAAAATTCCTGCAGATATTCCTGGATGCCCGGCACCACGCCGACATGCTGGGCCTTGGCGTAAACAAACATCGAGCGCGAGATCGGATAATCGCCGGACGCAATCGCCTCGAAATCCGGCGCTACACCATCAACGCGCGCGGCCTGTATGCGGTCGCCATTCTGGGCGAGGAAGGAATATCCGAACACACCATAGGCGGTCGGTGAATTGACCAGCGTCTGCACAATCGCATTGTCATTCTCGCCGCTATCTATCCACGCCCCGTCTTCGCGGACCCGCGCTGCGGCGACGTCGGGGATCTCGCAACCGGTTTCCGCTGCAACTTCCTCGGCTCCAGCCTCCAGACCGAGTTCGACAAACGCATCGCGCGTGCCGGAAGTTGGTGGAGGGCCGAAGACCTCGATGCGCAAATCCGGCAGGGACGGGTCAATGTCCGTCCAGCTCACATTGGGGTTGTCGATCAACGTGCAATCGTCCGCCGGCACTTGCGCGGCCAGCGCCCGCCAGACCTGACCACGCGAAATATCCAGATCCGGACCGGTTGAAACATTGGCAATCACAATGCCATCAAACCCGATCGGCAATTCAACAATGTCGCGAACACCATTGGTCTGACACAGCTGGAACTCGCTCGGCGTCATCCGGCGCGAGGCCCCCGTAAGGTCGGGCGTATCGGTGCCAACCCCGCTGCAGAACAGGCGCATACCGCCGCCGGTACCGGTCGATTCCACCACGGGCGTTGAAAAACGGGTGCGCACACCGAAGCTCTCCGCAACGGCGGTCGAAAACGGAAAAACGGTCGATGATCCGACAATGCGGATCACTTGGCTGCCGCCTCCACCCGAACACGCGACAAGCGCCACAACACTCGAAAGCAGGACGGTCGGGATTAAATGCGACTTCATGGAATAGCCTACCTGTTTACGTGCAAGAATTTACCAGTCGATCTGGGCCCGCGCCTGAAGCGCGGAGAAATCCCCCTCACCCAGCCGCGCGCCGATACCATCCGCACG
>BQJI01000094.1 GCA_021604625.1 Hyphobacterium sp.
CGACTTGTGGCCAGCTGGCGATTGCGCCTTTGCGCGACCGGATTTCGGGCCCGGCCCATGTTTTTGGCGTATCGGGGTATTCCGGCGCAGGTATGACGCCGTCGCGCAAAAATGATCCGGCCGAATTGAAGGACAATCTGATTCCCTATGCGCTGAGCGGGCATATCCATGAGCGCGAGATGAGCCACCATCTGGGCTGTTCGATCCGGTTCTCCCCACATGTCGCGCCCTTCTTTCGCGGTCTGATGACAACGGTTCACATGAGTTTTACAGACCAGCTGGATGCGAAAGAAATTCGCGCCATTTATGCGGAATATTACGAGGATGAATCCCTGGTCGAGATGTGTCGGGACTCGCCGGAACCCGTGGCCATTGCAGGCTTTCCCGGTGCGCGAATAGGCGGGATTTCGGTGGCTGAAGATGGCCGTTCATTCGCCGTCGTCAGCGCGCTCGACAATTTGCTGAAAGGCGCGGCGGTTCAGGCGCTGCAAAATTTGTCGCTAGCCCTCGGACTGCCGGAAGACAGGTTTCCCGGCTAGGATCGGGCCGCTTTCCGACCGCGGCTAGTCGGCGTCATTTTCGGCGTTTTGAAGCGCATTGACCAGAGCTTGCAGATCCTGTTGGGCACGACGCGTGGCTTCGGCCAGAGCGGCCTGGGTTTCCGGGTCGAGCTCGTAATCATCGCCGCCGCCATCTGAATCGGACCCCGATGAGCTTGACGCGCTGGACGGTGTCGTTGATGCGATCGCAACCGTTGTGTCGGTTGATCCGGTTTCGCCGGATTCCGCTGCCAGCAAGGGCTGAACCTGTCGTGCGAGCAGGTCGCTGACGCGCTCGCCATCGTCCGTGGACATATCTGACGGCAAGCGTTCAACAGAGAGGCGTTGGGTTTCGTCCGGCGCATTGCCGGAGCGGCCTGACAGCAACACAACCCGTTGCAACTGGCTGCGTGTTTCCGGTGTCTCACCATAAACGAGCGCATAATCAAAGCCGCTGAGCAAGCGGTTCAGCACGTCGTCGAGCGATCCTTCGATCTCGGTTGTCACCGCATTGTCGTCGACCAGGCGGTCAGCGCCGACAAGCCTGAAATTTGCCTCGGCCTGGATTGCCGAGAGAACTTCGGACAGGGCTTCGCCTTCGGCTGAAACCTGCCAGTCTCCGTCGTTTTCCTGAACAGAAATGTCCGCATAGGCGCTGCCGGTCAAAGCCAGCGATGCCATTGCGGTCACGGTCAAACCAAAACGTTGGATAGACATGTTCGGCCTCACTATTGTGTGCGTACAGCGACGCTGGTTGCACCGCGTGGTGCGCTGCCTTCATTGAACCTGATGAAGACCCGATTATTTGCCGGATCATTCGCAATTGCGCTGCCATTGCCGCGAACAAAGACCGCAAACGTCGCGGTATCAGTGGCATTCATCGCCAGCGTTGCGGTGGGTCCGCGCGTGGTGATGCATACGCCGGACGCATTGGTGGCACACACTTCAATCTCGGTGATGGCAAGCGTGCGACCGCCTGTGTCTGCACTGGCGGTGATGATAGCGCCGGTTCCGACATTTGATATGGCGACAGACGCGATGCCGACCCGGTTTCCGGTGGTCGGCACATTGATCCGCCCGTCACTGTTGACCGTTGCGGCCAGCGCGATGATGTCAGCAGGCGCAGTGGCCAGTGACAGGAAGGTCAGGGAGTTCAGACCGAGCGTGTATTCTGCAGACCGGCGATTGGTGCAGAAGGCTTCAATGAAGAGATCTGTTTCGACATTGGAGCTGGGTACGACCGATCCGACCGAATTCGAATTGTCCGCAAAAGTCGTCGCAGAGGTCACGGAGAATACATAATTCTGGGCGGCTCCGGCGGCGATGTCGGCCGGGGTGTTTGCTGTGCCAGACAGGGCATTCGCCGGGGTTGTTGTCTGATAGGAAAAGCTTGAGGCGCTTGATCCTGCCAGGCGAAGTCCGCAACCGGTTGCTGTGCTGCCCGATGATGTCGGGTTGATGATGGTCGCAAAAGCGGTCGCTGCTGTTCCGTTTTCAACGGCGCGGGTGATCGGCAGAACCGAGGACACAACGCGCGAAACCTCTGCGCGGAAGCCGACGACATTCTTGCCTTCTTCGCGGGCTGCACGGGCATTGTCAGCCGGGTCCATATTATCAACCGACGGAGTTGAAATGTCAGGCGATGGCGCGGCAATGCCGCAAGCAACGCCGCCCGGGCAAAGCAAAATATCCGGGTTGGAAAAATAGCCAGCCTGTTCCTCATTGCTGCCAGTGCCGGGGCAAGAGCCATCTGAACCATAGGCCATGATCGTGCGGAAAGAACAATCGACGCGGTGACCATGCGCAAAGCTGCGAACGCCAGAGCCAGCCGTCGTGTCTTCCAGATTGTGCGAGAAGCCCAGATTATGGCCGGTTTCGTGGGCGAATGTGTAATCGCGGCAAAGTGAATATCCGTCGAGCAAATTGGTGTCATTGCCGTTGATAAAGTCGCTGATAACGGCAACGCCATTCACGGCATTTGCCGGCCCGATCGTGTCCGCACTTCCGCCATTCACGAAGGCAACACCGCAGGACGAGCCTGAACGGGCAACGGCGCCCGAGCCGCTATAGTGACGCCGGATGATGGATACCAGATCGGCACCCACAGCATTGCGGATTGCGAGCAATGCGCTGAAGTCATTGCCTGCACCGCGCGGGGAATTGTCTGAAGCGGCGCCATCGCCGGCACCATCCTGCAGATCATAGAGCAGGTCGGTATTGTGATCGGTTTCGTTGGTGGTCAGCTGGTCGAGATAAACCAGACGTGCGCGCATGCCGGTATCACTGTCGATCAGTGCCTGATCCAGTAGCGCGACAAGGTATTGTATGCGCCCGCCGACCGCGAGACCCCATGTGTCGACCATGCTCTGTGTGTAGAGCACCATGAGATCGACAGTGCCATTGGACCCGACCGTCACCGCATTTGGCGAGTCGATCCCGCCATTTTCGGCAATGTTTTCACTGAATTCGGACACAATGCTGTTGACGGATGGCACAACCGCATCATCGCCCCAGTCCTCAATAATGGCATTCTCCGGGTGTTGAAAAAGGCGGTGGCCGCCATTCTCGCCGGGAATGATGTTCCAGACACCATCGGCTGTTGCGACCCGACCAAACGCAAATCCGTTCAGTTCGGAAATAATGACACGTTCGTTGATCCCGCCGCCTTCAATACGGCCAATCCAGGTACGTGCGCCCATGGCCTGTCGGTCGATGCGGTCGAGTTCAGCGACATAGCCGCGACCAAAATTCAGATCGATGGTCTCGCCAGCGCGCATGGTCATGACGTCCGGCGACAGGTTGGAAAAACGAACTTCATTGCCCGGTCCGTCGGAGTAAGCAATGGATTCAACGCCCCGGAACATATCGTCCGCGAACGCAACCGAGCCCGCAAAAACCGATACTGCCAATGCTGAAATAATTGACGCCTTCATCCTGAACTCCCGAATGCTAAAGACCGCTGCATAACGCAAAATAGAACAATTCGCACAACAATAGCGGGAAACGGCATCGCGGCAATGGCTGTTACGCTGCCGGTCGATGACAATTTCGTTGATGTCCGCGAAGGCCAGCGACGCTATTCGCGCTCACCCAAACCCAATCGGTAACGATTTCCATTGCGAGAAACCTCGATATCCGAGCCGGTGATCGCATCAATACGCCAACCCGCCACGGTGTCTCCGACATGAATGCGGCTGGTTTCATTCTGGTCGCGAATGGTCGCAACGCCGCCGTCCGGACCGGTTACCGTGCCAACGACAATGAAATCCGGCGGGCCATCATCCGTGGTCGATGCGGTCGATGTCTGAATCGGTAAATCCACTTGCTGTACAAGAGCGGGGCGTCGGTCAGATCGAAAAAGCGGTCGATCCAGAACCGCATCAAACGCCGCAAAGTCCGGCAGGAAATTGCCGGTTTCTTCGCTGTATTCAACGTCGTGAATTTGAACAGAATCGGGCGCCACAGGCTGCAGGACATCCGATTCAGTCCATACAAATTGACGTAGAAGAACAATCGCGGCGAGCATAGCAGCGAGCGCCAGCATGATATAGGTGCGTTGGGTCATGAGCCACCACCCGGTTCGCGACGCGCCTGTATCGTCGCGGTCAGCTGCAAATCATCGCTATTGCGGATAGGCGCGAGCCTCACCGCGACCACAATCAGGGCCGGGAGGTCGGCTTCCAGAGCGTGCAGCAGACGGGTGAGATCAGCCATGTCACCCTCTGCCTGGAATTCCAGCGTCATTTCCAGCGGGTCGGCTGTCTGTTCCGGCAAAATCTGAACCCGGCTGGTCGAAAGCCCGGCATTTCTGGCAGTCTCGTTCAGACGGGTTTGCAAATTCGAACTTGCGACAGCGTGATTATCGCCAGGTGTCAGATAACGCGCCGGGTCCGCCGCGAGCGGCACAGCGCGCTCGGTTTCGGCTTGCCGGATGGCAGCTTCCACATTCATCCAGCCGACCAAAGAGAGGGTGAACGCGATGAGAAGCAATAACGGAATCGCGATAGCCGCTGCTACCGACAGGAGGCGTCGAATCTGCGGCGTCATGGCCGACCCTCCTGCGTTTGCAGCACATGCCGGGCGGTGAGCTCAAATCGCTCGCGACCGGTTTCTTCGTCCCTGACCGTTGCGCCAATAAATGCGGCGTTGGCAAATTCCCCGGCGGCATCCAGCGCGCGCAATGCGGCGGCCGCGTCCCATGCCAGGCCGGTGATCCGAACCTCGCCGGCATCGTAGGAGAAGCTTGTCAGAAACGCGCTGTCGGGAAGGCGGCGACTTAAATCGGCCAATGCTGCTATTGATGAGCCGCCACGAGACTTGGCTTCGGCATGGGTTATGGCCGCTTCAAGGCGGGCTTCCAGGCTGGCGGGGCGCCGGGCGTCAGAATATGCCGGATCAAGTCTGTAATGCCGGTCCATTGCAACAGCGGTGAGCCCGATCACCAAAATTCCAGCGATGATCGCACCGAAAGCAAAGGCGGAACGGCCGCCCGACGGCGCACCCCGCCCGTCCCGCAAATCGATCGTGGGCACCGCATCCGGATGTCCGTTCTCGAGGTCGGCCGCAGATGCTTCCAATCCCAACTCCCGGGCGTGCTCCAGCGCTCTGTCCAGCGCATTGCGGCGGATTATCGAGACAGGCAGGCTGATTCTGTCGTCGGTCTCCTGCAGGCGCGATCTGTCAGCGGCGAAGACTATTTCCTCGGCAGGCAGAGGCGACAAGCGCGGCAGCGCAAGTTCGATGGCGTCATCAAGATGTTTGCGTGCCGCGACCGGAAAGCTGGCATCCCGTCGAAAACCGAGATGACTGGCAAAACGTAACACCAGGGGGCCTTTTTTGCCGATTCTGCGGATTTCATTCTGCGCAGTATCGTCATCGAGCTGTGCCGGTATGTCGATACTTTCACCTTCCGCATTGGTGTAACGAACCGAAGCGGAATCAATACGTAAAATGCGCCATTTTTGCGCAAACAGACTGCCAATCACCGGTAAGCCGGCCGCTGCGGTGTCGACATCATCGCGCCACGTCCGGACACCGGTCTTTATCAGATCAAACACTGTCGTCACGCATCGGGCTCCGGATCGAGAAAGTCAGCATATCCGTATACATGGCTATGCCGGGAAAGCGTATCATACAAGCCTTCCTCTCCGGGGAGGCTGATGACGATTTCCCGTGAAAGCCTGGCACCGGACTGTGAGTCCGCCTCGATGAACAGTGAATATACATGCGGCTGTGAAGGATTGAATTGGGCGGCATCGGTGATTTCCGGAATGTCACGATTGCCGCTGCGCGCAGACAGAATGCGTCGCGTATCAGCCGGGGATATACCTGTTGCGGCAATCAGCGGCGGCGGTGCCAGCTGACCGATGACGGCCTCGCCGCCATTCAGGGTCAGATGCGGTCGCGCGGCATCGAAAATGGCGGCATCGACGTCCAGGACCTGACGAAATTCCTCGACCGCCAGGAAGGGCCGGTTTCCCGGCTCGGCCAGACCTGCTGCGCGATAGGCACTGCTCTCCGCGCCCTGTTCGCCGACATCATCGTCTTCGTCGCGCCAGACTGAGAGCGCGCCCGCAATGCGCCGCGACCTGAGTGTCGACACGCCCAATTCTTCCAGCAAAGCGGCCAGAATTTCCACATTTCCCTGATTGAGATCAAAGCGTCCGGAGTCGGCGACAGCCCGCACGCGCAGAACCACACCGTCCATCTCTATTTCATACAGCCGACCATCGGCGATCCAGCGCTCGTCCTCATCGGAAAGCTGAACTGCGGTGCGGGCGGCGGCGCTTTCAATTGCTGCGCGTAACTGCAGGCGTTCAAGGCTTGCAAAAGCCGATGATGCCGACACCCGGGCCGACAGTGCCGCCATTCCAGCTGTCACCGATAACAGCCCCAACAGCGCGATGACGATGAGTAAGGAAACACCCCGTCGTCCAATCATTCTTCCGCCTCCTCACGCCGGGATCTCGGGCGCGGCAAAACGGCGGTCATTGACGCGAAATCGTTGTCTTCGGCTAACAACATGACAAATGCGGGATAATTTGAACTGTCGGACCAGGTATCAGATTCATCGCCAGACCGTCCTGCGAAGCGAAACTCCATCTCGCGCGGCAGGGGCAACTGCCAACTTTGTGCGGGCTCACCGCGATCGGTGTTGAATGTCGCCAGGTCGACAAGTCTGCGTCGAAAAATGGTCAAAAGCGGTGCGGCGTCTGCTGAATCCGTCTCGGACGCCGCATTTGCAGACAGGATCAGCCGGTATTCATAGAGGCCGGCAATCGAGGGGTATCCCGGGTCCGCCGCGACAAACACCAATCGATCTGGACCGCCGTCAAACAGCGTTTCCGTGCTGTCCTCCTCACCCGCCGATGCCGGGCGGGTTGCTGCCACCAGATGTTCCAGCCGCGTGCGGACCGCCTCCAGCGTGGCCGTCTGCAGTTCGCGTTCCTGACGGACATGCGTCAAACTTTGTTCGAAATCGATGGCGCGCCGAACGCCTTCGGACATGATCGCGATAGCGACCGCCGTCAGCGCCAGCGCGATCATCATTTCCACCAGAGAAAATCCACGTTTCACGGGGTCTCTCCAGAGGCAACGGGTCGGTCCCAGGAAACCCGGTATTCGCGTCCCGTGCGGGTTGCCAATACGATGGTGACGGTCTCCAGACCATCCCAGCCGGGCGTGGCAGTGGTTTCAACCTGCCAGGTGAAGGCGCCGGTCTCACCACCCTCCCCGGGGCGGGATGTGGCCATGAGGTGTTGTGCGAGGCTGGCTGCATCTTCGGCATCATTGGCCAGTAATTCGGCGCGCGCGGATGAGGCATAAACCTGATAGAGCGCGGCCAGGCCGGCGCTCGCCAAAGCAATCGCAATCACGGATTCCAGCAATGTAAATCCGGCTCTATTCGATTTCATCTGGATCGAGCCTTTCCAATTGGCCGGTTATCCAGCTGATACGAAGGGCAGTTTCACTATTCTCCAGCGTCATCAAGAAGGTTCCGCCTGTGGTGGCGCCTTCCGGAAAATACCGTATCGAGGCCAGGTTTCCGTCGAGCTCCATGTCGGCAACGGTCGCTTGTATGTCGAGGGCAGGGTTCAACTGGAAAACCTGTTCGCTGGGCGACACCGTAATCGTCCTTGCATTCAGATCCAGTGTCAGAAGGCTGTCACGGCCCGCTAGACGGGCCTCGGTGCGCGCAGTGCGCGACGCGGCTTCAAACATGCCGGCTGCGCGACGCAGCTCGCTTTCCGGCGTGGTTCGAAACAAGGCAGGCGCCACAATGGCGACGGCCAGTCCCAGAATGAAAAGCGCGATGAGGAGTTCGGTGAGTGTATATCCCCGGCGGCTACTGCAAGGTGCGGAAGATGTCTGCATCCTCTCCCTCGCCGCCTTCCTGACCATCGCTGCCATAGGTTCCGACGCGCACCTGACCGCGCCCAAGATATTCATAGAAATAGGGGTTCCCCCATGGATCATCCGGCACTGTGCGGCCTTCATCGAAGGTCAGTGCCGACAGGCCAGCCGCGCTGTCAGGATAATCGCCGTTTTCCAGACGATAGAAATTGAGCTGGGTGGCAATGCTTTCGAGTTGAGCCGTTGCGGTCTGCGTGTTTGCGCGCCCGATGAAACGAAAAAACTGCGGTGCAACCATCACTGCAACCATGGCCAGAATGAATAGCGCGATCATCAATTCGGTCAGCGAAAAGCCGGCGCGACGATCTGTTCTGGCAGAAAAAGTTTTGCTCATTGCAGGTCTCTACAGTCCGATATCATTGATGCTGACCATCGCCAGCAGGATCGAAATAATGACGATGCCGATCACAAGGCCGGTGAAGATGATAACAGCGGGGCCGATGATAGCAGAAATCAATTTCGCATTGCGTTCAAAATGGGTTTCGTAAAATCCGGCCAGGCGATTGGCCGCCGCGCCCAGATCGCCCGTTTCCTCGCCTACGGACAACAATTCAGCGGCCAGAGGCGGCAATACGTTGGATGCTTCCACCTGATCGGCAAAACCCCGGCCGGTGCGAACTTCTGTCAGCGCTTCGCTCAGCCTGCGGACCGCCCAGCGGTTTCCGGCTGCATTTGCTGACAGGCGCAAAGCCGGAACGGCGGACAGGCCGTTTTTCAACAACAGGGCCAGCACGCGGAAAAAACGTGCGGCGATGACAATCCGGACGGCATCGCCGATGCGCGGCAAGGTCAGAGCCCAGTGATCAAACTGTTCGCGCAATACCGGCCGCGACAGCGCAAATCGCGCCAGAATTACGAGGACTAACAGGATTGCAAACACAAAGGGGGCCGCCAAACCCACCGTTTCGG